>JBJSZF010000406.1:0-2334 GCA_046090125.1 Verrucomicrobiota bacterium | reverse complement strand
AGCCTTACGACGACGAAAAGTACCTCCGTCAACTCGAGCAGCGCCGCTCGCCCCTGGCCGCCGCCGCCCGCCAGCTCGCCCAAGCCATGGCGACCTAACACCAAAAAAGCCTTGCACGGTTGTCCTCAGATGTTGGCTTAGGGCAACAACAGGGATTCCTGTTCCAGGCCCCCGTTGTGGCGATCGATGAGGTCCACGACGCCGAGCACCTCGGGCCATGGGCTGGCACGCAGGCGCGCAAGCGTCTCGCGCGATTGAAGCCCGGACAGCAGGCCGTTGCTCGCATGGCGCTGGAACCGAGCAGCAAGGTCCGGCGGACGATGCAATCCCACGCGCTCCCCCATGGCCGCCCGCAGCCGCTGGAACTCGGCAAGGCCCGTGGGGTCGTAGTCCGGCAAGTGCCATGCCCGGAACGCCGGGTGCGCCTGCGTCGCCAGCCACTCCACCAGCCGCCCATGGGCCCTGCCCTGCGTGGCGACGGCCATGTCCACGTCCAGGCCCAGCTCCTCGATGCGGAGGAACACCGCCGGGTTCTCCACGAGGGCCACGGAGCCCTCGATGGAACACGCCCGCCGCGGTTCCAGCACAAAGGCGAAGACCCCATGCCGCCGGGTCGCCTCGCTGGCCGGGCACGCACGGCCGTCCGGGGAGCGCAGGACGTCGCGGAACACGCGCGCCAAGACCACGGGCGGCGTGTCGTTCGGGGTGGCCTTGGAGTCCCGGAAGCGTGCCACACCCGCCACGCGGCCGGTTTCTGGGCCGGCATCGCTGGGCAAGCGACGCGCTAGCAACGTGCGAAGCGCGTCCTCGTTGCGCACGACGTAGCGCCATCCGCCGCCGTGGCGCTCCCGGGCGACCAAGCCCGACTGCAACAGGGGCTGGAGTTCGCGGAGCAAGGGCGCGCCACACGCGGATTCCGGGAGGCACCCCGAGCCCAGGAGCTGCTTCAGCTTGTTGGCCAGGGACGGTCTCATGGCGGGCGGGCTCTGCGGCGGGGCCGAGTCCGGGTCAGCCCAGGAACTTCCCGGGGTTGAGCAGGTGCAGCGGGTCGAGCGCCTTGCGGACGTCCTGGTGCAACCGGGTGACGGCCGGGTTGGCGGCGAGCTTCCACCAGCGCGCCTTGGCCAGGCCCACGCCGTGCTCGCCCGTGATGGCCCCGCCCAGTCCCAGGACGCCCTCGAACAAGGCATCCAGGGCGGCCTCGCTGGCCTTTTCCTGACGCGGGTCTGATCGGTCGAGCATCAGGTTGACGTGGATGTTGCCGTCGCCGGCATGGCCGAAGCACGCGACCTGGATCCCGTGGCGCGCCTGGATGCGCGCGGCAAGCGCGAACAACCGTTGGATGCTCCCGCGCGGCACGACGACGTCCTCGTTGAGCTTCGTCAACCCCGTGTCCCGCAGCGCATAGCTGAACTGGCGTCGAAGCTGCCAGAGCTGCTCGCAGCCCTCCGGGCCCTCCCCGCGGTCGATGAACACCGGCTGGTGACGGCCCACGAGGGATTCGAGGTCGGCCAGCTCGCCGCGCACGGACCGCTCCTGGCCATCGATCTCGACGATCATGTGCGCCTTGCATCCACTGAGGCGGCTGGAGCCCGTCTTCTTCGCCGCCGCAGCCAGGGTGAAGGCATCGGCCAGCTCCAGCGCGGAGGGCAACCACCCGGCCATCAGGATCGCGTCCATCGCGCGGATGGCGGCCGACATGGTCTTGAACCCAACGCCCAGGCACGCGCGGAACGGCGGCAATGGCAGGAGCTTCAGCGTCGCCTCCGTCACCACGCCCAACATGCCCTCGGACCCGACGAACAGCCGGTGCAGGTCGAACCCCGTCTTGTTCTTGTGGGAGCGCCCGCCCAGGCGAACGACCTCG
The DNA here is from genome assembly GCA_046090125.1 of Verrucomicrobiota bacterium. Taxonomy (GTDB): domain Bacteria; phylum Verrucomicrobiota; class Verrucomicrobiia; order Limisphaerales; family UBA9464; genus UBA6176. The sequence continues at coordinate 467 of JBJSZF010000406.1, read as the reverse complement.
CCATTGGACCGCACCACCTCCAGCCCCAGGACGTAGTCGCGCGTCACGCCGTACTTCAGGCAACGCGGGCCGCCGGCGTTGGTGGCGATGTTGCCCCCGATCGAGCACTTGTCCCGGCTGGCAGGGTCGGGCGGGTAAAAGAGGCGGCGCCGTTCCACGGCGGCCTGGAGGTCCGCCGTCACCACGCCTGGCTCCACGACCGCGACGAAGTCCCGGCGCGAGACCTCCTTGATCGCCTTCATGCGGGCCAGCGAGAGCGCGATGCCGCCCTTCACGGGGACGCATCCACCCACGTAGCCATGGCCCGCGCCCCGGGCGGTGACGGGGATCGAATGCCTCGTGGCAAACGCGAGGATGCGCGAGACGGCGGCGACGCTGGCGGGCAAGGCGACCGCGTCGGGCATCGCCTTGGCGAACCATTGGTCGCCGGCGTGGGCTTCGAGGACCGCGGGCTCCACCGCCAGTTC
>JBJSZF010000405.1:0-5554 GCA_046090125.1 Verrucomicrobiota bacterium | reverse complement strand
GTGGCTGGTCGTCCTCTAAGACCAGCTACCCGTCGTAGCCTTGGTGGGCTTTTACCCCGCCAACTAGCTGATAGGCCGCGGACCAATCGGGAAGTGACAGGCCTTGCGGTCCCCGTCTTTGATCTCTCGATCACATGCGGTATTAATCCAAGTTTCCCTGGGCTATCCCCCGCTTCCCGGAATGTATCCACGTGTTACGCACCCGTTCGCCACTGGACTGTCGCGATATTGCTACCTCAACAGCCCCGTTCGACTTGCATGTCTTATCCACGCCGCCAGCGTTCGTTCTGAGCCAGAATCAAACTCTCCGTAGAAAATTTGTCTGGTTTCGATCAAACGACCGACACTCAAACATTACTGACTTGTTGGTTGGTTGCTGGCTTTCACCAGCCCCAACCGGGCTTGTTTCTCATCGCACAAATCGAATTTCAAGGAACTGCAACCGTCACCGCGCAACTAGACGACGAAATTTCCTGCCGCTCTGTTTACCGGAGCAGCCGGGTACTTGGTCCCGTCGTTTGCTGCGCTGCGCTGTAACCGTCGCAAAGAACGACACCTTTCTATCGAGGCACCCTCCCGCTGGCAATGGTTTTTTTGCGGAAAATGCACCAAGGGTTCGTTTTGGCCCGTCTTGTTGGGGGTTTTGATCAAAAAAAAATGAGCCGCCTTGGTTCTGACGGGGATGCTGTGAGGTGTTTGGCAGCTCGTTTTTGGCACCCATCCGCCCGCAAAGTTCGCGACCTGCGGCTGTTTTTGATGCCATTGTCCGAATGCAGGTGTTTCCACAGCATGGTGTTGCAGGAATTTGTGGGAGCGGATTGAGCCAGCCCGTCCGCCCTAATTAGGTTGGTCCGGCGTTGAGTTGGCGAGCCAAGGTGGCTGGGTTGGCCCAGACGATGACCTCGGACTCTCTTGCCCAGTGCAGGCGTTGTCCGGAGGGTTCATTCCTTTGTCCGGAGGGTTCGTTCCTTGGGTCGGTTGCCTCGGTCGTCGTGAGACAGATCTCAGCCGCAACCTAGATTCCGACGCACGACAGGTTGATGTCGCCAGACGATGGTCCGTTGGACGGGGCGGCAACGTTCCACGGCCCGGAATTGCTCTGCGGGCAAGGATGGGGCCGACACAGTGGCCGTGGCTGGGCCTCGTTATTTTTTTGCGATGAGTGTGGCCAAGCAGCCACGAGGCCAACCATCGGTGCGGAGGCGGCGTGTCGCGCGGGCGACCACGTCATACTTCACGGGCCTTGCACGCAACAGACCCATGGCTCGCGGCTGAAAACGCGTCGCCTGGGTGACGAGGTGCCACCGAGGCCGTGCGTGAGCTTGATAGTCGATATCCGTGGCTTCCGCGAGAGCCGCAGTTGGAGTGGCCCTTTTTGAGGAGCTGGAGTCACCGGCTCACCCGCCACGGGGAGGAGGATGATGTTACCGACGAGGACTGGTTATTTCCCCCTGCCACAGACATGGCCGGGCGTCGCGTGGTGACCCGCGCGACGCCCGACTCCTTGCGTAGGGCCCGCCTATTCGCTGCCCGGCTTGGCCTCGCGTTGGGCGGGGGCCTGCGGATGGGCCGTGAGGTAGCCGTCCACGTCGCGCGTCACCACCAACTGGCCCACCATGACCTGGCCGTGGCCCGGGAAGGTGCAGACGTACTCGTGGATGCCCTCCTCCGACGGCGCACGCAGGCGCAGCACCTCGCGTTGCCCGGCGTCGAGCAACCGCGTGCCGCCCCACACGTCCGACGACGCCGGCAGGTAGGCCCGGCCCTTGCCATCGAACTGGTCCGGCTTCAGCAACAGCGCCGCCGCCACCACGCCCTCGCGGGTCCCGGGCTTCGTCACCACCAGGTTATGCGGCATGAAGTCGCCGTTCTCGAACGTCACCTCGAAGTCCTTGCCTGCCTCCACCACGAGGCGCGTCGTGTCGAAGCGCATTTGCTCCCGCACCGTGCGCACCACGAACGCCGCCACACGTAGGTCCTTGAGCGCCCGCCGCAGCACGGCCCGCTCCGCCTCGGGGACGAGCCCGCCGAGGTCGGCCACCAGTTGGATGGTCTCCACGTAGTCCGCCGAGGTGCGCTCGGCCGCCGGAACCTTGCCCGCCCATGCGACCAAGCCCTGGGCGGCACGCCCCGCCGCCGCGGCCGGCCATGCCGTCGCCGGAATCGACCGAAGGCCCCGCGCGGCCGACACCGTGACTGGACCCCCGCGACCAATCACGTCCGCCAACAATTCAAACGTCTCGGACGGACGCCCGCTCATCGAGACCAACGCCCGGATGGCGGCACGTTGCAACGTCGCCACGGGGTCGCCGCCTACAGGGATCCGCACGGAGGTGGCCGGGGCGGAGTTGCCCTCCTTGCGGAAGACCTCCTGGCGGTCCCGGTCCAGCACCAGCAGCGTGAATCCGTCCAACCGTCGTCCGAGGTCGGCGTCGGTGCGATTCCACACCGCGACGGAATCCACAGCCTGGTCGCCGCCGAGGTCCACTTCCCACCATGGGCGGTCGCTGTTTTCGGCGGTGTGCGTCTGGGTTCCGGAGCCGAAGGAACCGTCGGTCCGGCCATCCACTGCGTTGCCAGCGTTGCCGCCGTTGGTCGTGGAGGACTGCGAGGCCTTGGCCCCCCGGGAGACATTGTGCTCGCCGTTGAAGACCTCGACCTCGGCCAGCGTGAGGGTCCCGCGGCGCGGCAACTCGATGCGCACGAACCGGCCCACGCCCCGCTTCTGGGCGGCGGAGGCAAGGTCCGGGGGCACCTGCCGGGCGAGGGGCTCGACCTTCGAGCGAAGGCGCCCGCGCAGCTCGGGATCGAGCACCAAGGGCACGGCGTTCAACAGGTCCGAGAACGCCCCGACATCGGACGAGGCCTTGGCCCAGACGGTGTCAAAGCTGTCATCGGCTGAAGCGAGGGCGGCCCAGGCACCCTGGCGTGCGCTGGCATGGGCTGACTTGAGCGCAAGGGTTTCAACGCGACCTCGAAGGGTCTTGACCTCCTTGGGCGACTCGGCGGGCAACAGGCGTCCGAGGGCACCCTGCGCCGCGCCGTCGGTGTCCGGCGCCTCGAGCAGGTCGAGCAACGTGGCCACGCGCGTGGCCTTGCGTGCGTGGGCCAGCTCGGCCAGCGCGGCCGTGCGGTCCGCATCGGCGACGTCCGGGCGCCGGAGCAGGGTGGTGAGGACGCCGGGCGTGCGGGGGAACTTGAGCAACTCGGCCGTGCTGGCGCTGCGCATGAGGTACTCGATGCCGGCCGGGTTGTCGGCGGCGACGGGCGCGCCGTCGGCGACGGCCTTGCGCCACACGGGCTCCAGTTGCCGCAGCGTCTCGCGCATCGTGTAGTCGAGGTAATAGTCCGTCGGCTTGCGCAAAGCCTCCAGCGCCACGTCCACGGCGGCTGGCTGCCGGAAGAAGCTCGCCGCCCGGACGCCCTCGAGGCGCACGCGCGGGTGCTCGTCATTCGAGACCTTTTTGAGGAGCGCCAACGCGTCGGGGACACGGTCGCGCCAATAGCACAGGACCCTCGCGGCTGCGGCGCGCGCCCGATGGTCCTTGGATGCCAGCACCTCCTTGAGGAGCCCTGCGTCCACGACGTTGTGCCATTGGTGGAGCCATAGGCCTTCCATGCGATGGTGCTCGAACTCGGGGTCATTGCGGTCGAGGGCGGACAACCATGCCTTGGCGGCGGTCACGACTTCCTGGGTATCCCGTGCGCCGAGCTCGATCTTGGCGCGTTCGCGGACGTTGTCCTCGGGCGACTTGAGCAGTTCGAGGAGCGCGGGGATGGGCTGGCCGGCGATCTTCTCGGGCTTGAGCAACGACCGTCCCTCGTAGGTCATGCGATACACGCGGCCGTGCACCTTGTCGCGGTTCGGGTCGCGCAGGTGGTGTTGCATGTGCCCGATGATGGGGTTGTGCCAGTCGCTGAAGTACAACGCGCCGTCCGGGCCCACGGACACGCAGCTCGGGCGGAAATTGGGGTCCGTTGACGAGACGATGTTCTCGAGCGTCTCGCCCTTGAGGCCGGAGCCTTCCTCGGTCACGCGGACGCGGAAGATGCCCTGGAATCCAATGACGTTGCAGTTGAGGTAATTGCCTTGGAACTCGTCGGGGAAGTGGCGGCTGGAGAGGATGCCGGTGCCGGGGCAGGGCCGCGAGGGCCTGTTCCAGAACTCGCGCATGCCGGAGTGCTTGCGGGGGTAATCGATGTGGCCGCTAAACGCGGGTGCGAAGTAGGTGTTGTTGCCGGTGGCGTCCGTGACGAAGTCATTGCCCCAGCGGTCGAAGACCTTCCCGTGCGGGTTGGCGAAGCCGTAGGCGATGTAGGTCTCGAACTGCCCCGTGCGCGGCTCGAAGCGGAAGATGGCCGCGTCGTCGTTCCGCACCGGGCCGAACGCCGTCTCCACCTGCGTGCGATGGAACACGCCGTCGCTCAGGTAGATCGAGCCGCCGGGGTCCAGCACCACGGCATTGGAGGTATGGTGGGAATCGGCGGAGTCGAGCCCCATGAGGACGCGCTCCTTCCAGTCGGCCTTCCCGTCGCCGTCGGTGTCGCGCACGAACCACAGGTCCGGGGCCTGCACGATCAAGACGCCGTCCTTGTAGAACTGGAAGCCCGTGGGGCCGTTGAGCTCGTCGATGAAGGGCGTGCAACGGTCCGCCTTGCCGTCGCCATCCACGTCCTCGAACACCAGGAGGCTGTCACCGACCTTGGAGTCCGGGGTGCGCTCGGGATAGTTGGGCCATGCGGCCACCCAGAGGCGGCCCTTGGTGTCCCAGGCCATCTGCACCGGCTTCACCAGGGCGGGGAACTGCTCCTCGCTCGCGAAGAGGTTCACCTTCATGCCGGAGTGAACGGCCATCTTGGAGATGGCGGCCTCGCCGGAGAGGAACTCATGGGAGCCGCCGTCCTTCGGGCCGGGCTTGTTGGAGACGACGGGCTGGACCTTGGGGAGGTTGGAGTCGTTGGGCTCGAGCTCGCGCCCGTGGGCGGCTGCCCACACGACGGGGTCGCGGTTGGCCGTGAGTTGGTCGCGCACCGCCATTTCCTCCTGCATCGTCTTGTAGTTGGAGACGTAGGGCTGCGGCGCGTTGCGGTCGGAGATGAACCCGCCCTTGCCCGGCTGGTACGCGAGGGCGGAGCGGCCGCCGTACACGTTGTAGCCGTCGATGGTCCGGTAGCGCTGGTGCCACTGGAAGTTCTTCTCGTTCACCGCCAGGCGGAGCTTCTCAACGTTGGACTTCGGGGCGGGTTTGCCCAGCAACCCCGAGAACAGCGCGGGGGCCATCACCCGATCGCCCTCGGGCGACAAGAGGTGCCCGTTGATGGTCAGCGACCGTCCCGCCGCCGCCGCCGCCGCATAGGCGCGCTCGCTCTCGGCCACCAGGTCCACGAACGTCACGCCCTCCGCCTGGGCCACCTCGGCCATGGCCGCGGCGTACGAGCGGATGTTCGCGTTCATCGGCGCGGGGTCCGCGAAGTTCGGGTCCCGATGCCGCTCCTGCAGAACGGGCGAAACCAACGCCACGCGGGGCGCGCCCTTGCCGGAGTAGTTGCCCTC
>JBJSZF010000404.1:0-13752 GCA_046090125.1 Verrucomicrobiota bacterium | reverse complement strand
CTTCGCAAACGGCACCCTCGAAGCCGTGGCGAATCCGCTCGTTGCGACGCTCTTCCCTGAAAACCGCACGCATTACCTCAACATCCTGCACGCCTCCTGGCCTGCCGGCATGGTGATCGGCGGTTTCATCCATACCGGACTCGGTGACCAATCCTGGAAGCTCCAGCTCGGCTGCTTCCTCCTCCCCGCCGTCGTCTATGGCGTCATGTTCTTCGGCCAGGCGTTCCCGAAGTCGGAAGCCTCCGCCAAGGGCCTGAGCCTCGGCGAGATGCTCCGCGACGTCGGCATCCTCGGCTCCGCCATCGTCGGCCTCTTCATCGGCCTCTTCTTCAAGGACGGCCTTGGGCCCCTTCTCAACGGCCTGACCGGCAACGCCTTCTTCGCCAGCGACAACTGGACCTATGCGTCCGTCGCCGTCGGGGCGGTTGCCTTCCTCGGGTTCGCCGGCACCTCCCGCTGGTCCGTCGGCGCACCCCTCCTCTTCGTCCTCTTCATCGTCCATGCCCTTGTCGGGGCTGTTGAGCTGGGCACCGACGGCTGGATCCAGAACATCGAGGGCGCGATCCTCACCCCGCAGGAGGCCACCTACCTCTTCATCTTCACCTCCGCGCTCATGTTCATCCTCCGCTTCTGCGGCCACTTCATCGAACACAAGCTCGGCCTCAAGCCCGTCGGCATCCTCCTCGTCTGCGCGATCTTCGCCTGCGTGGGCCTGAACCTCGTCTCCGGCGTCGAGACCTTCTCCGGCGCGCTCCTCGCCCTCACCGTCTATGCCATCGGCAAGACGTTCTTCTGGCCCACCATGCTGGCCGTCGCCTCCGACCGCTTCCCGCGTTGCGGCGCCGTTGCCATCTCCATCATGGGCGGCCTTGGCATGATGTCGGCCGGACTCATCGGCTCCCCGGGCCTCGGCTACGCCAAGGATCGCTTCTCCGGCGAGGCCCTCGAGAAGGCCAACCCCGCCGCCTTCGCCGAGTACAAGGCCGCCAAGCCCTCCAAGTGGCTCTTCCTCAAGGAATCCTTCTCCATCGACGGCCAGAAACTGGAGGCCTCCAAGAAGGTCGATGCCAAGGCCCGCAACCCCGTGCAGGCCGCCGTCGTCAAGGCCGACGTGGATGGCAACCGCATGACGCTCAAGTGGGATAGCTTCATCCCCGCCACCATGGCCGTCATCTACCTCCTCATCCTCCTCTACTTCAAGGCCATCGGCGGCTACAAGCCGGTGACCGTCGAGGACGGAGCCAAGGCCTAGCACCCCTCGCACGTCGCGCCGCCGTCCTGCCCTCGTGCGAGGACGGCGGCCTGCCCCTCCAGCAGGGCGGCCCCAACCCACGGGGCCGCCCTTTTGCTTGTCCGTGCAGCGTGGCTCCTCGGAAGCGGCCACGCGTCTGTCGAGCCCCACGCAGACGGCTGATCCTAGAAACGGCGGTTGGGCAGTCTGTAGGCCGCGTGCCCTCACGCGGCGATGGCGATGCCGCATGCCCGGTGCGCCGGGTCAGGGGACTCGGCCTACAGCCGCGTCGAGCCCACCACGACCTCACTCGCAGGGTGAGCCCTTGGGTTCCTGCCCGTGAGCCCATCCTCCCTGATGGGAGGGCCCTTTCCTCGTTCTGAAATCCTCTTCGACTGCCGTTTCTAGGCTGATCCTAAAACGGCCGTTTGGCATGCCGTAGGCCGCGTGCCCTCACGCGGCGACGTCGATGCCGCAGGCCCGGTGCGCCGGTACTGGGGACCCGGCCTGCGGCCCATTCCTCGTGCTGGAGCCTCCTTCGACTACCGTTTCCGGGGTGAAACACGGGCCAAGCCGCAAGGACCGCAGAGGCCAATGCGGAAACCACAACGTCCGCAGGGTACCTATCGGTGCGGTCATCCGCCGTGCCCCACTCGTTCAACGTCCCCCATGCTTGGCGTCTGGGCGTGACCTCCCCGTCTGAAGCATCCTGACCGAGGGGGCACCTTGCGGGCGGTGTGGCGACGGCGTGGAGGCGGGTCAGTTGGCGGCGGCCTTCCATGCGTTGAAGCAGGCGAAGGAGAGGCTCAGCCAGAACCAGGGGCTGACGAGGAAGATGGGGATGAAGTAGGCGTGGGCGAGGAGGGTGAAGACGATGGCCGAGACGGGCAGGATGAGGGAGGACTCGTCCCGGCTGGCCTTTGCCGTGGCGAGGCCGACGAGCCAACCCACAAGGAGGCCGACGTAGGGAATGCGGATCCCGACGGCGATGCTGACGGCCACCCAGGCCCCGCCCCCGGCCAGTGCGGTGGCGAACCCGGCCGCAATGCCCCGCACCACGCACGCGGCGGGGGTTGGGCCGTCTTGGGAGCTGGATTCCCGGATGGGTCGGAGGGGTGCGGCATTGGCCACGGGCGCCGTGGCGGCGGGTGGTTCCTGCCGGGCGAGGAATCGGGCCAACGGATACCACTCGGGAGCGCCCGCGTGCCACACGGAGGCGTCGGGCGGGATGGAGCCGGATCGGGCCATCTCCACGACGATGTCGGGCGCGAAGGGTCCTTGTTGCTGTTGGGTGGCGGGCACGAAGACATGCACCTCCGTGGAGGCGGGGAGGGGTCCCAGGGAATCGGGGATCATGAGGGGGTGCAACGTGCCGCCGGGCGGGTCGTGAATTCAAGCGCGGGGAGCGGGGAGCGGGGGGCGGGCGGATCACCGAGGTCTGTTTCAGGCCAGGCGTTTTGGAACCACCCATGCGTGCCGATGATGCGCCGGCCTTGCGACCGCCATGGTCACCGAAGGCCGCCGGGAAGGTCTTGCCGGCGCCAGTCGTTGTCCTCGGCCGAGCGCCACGTTTGAGAGGGCTTCTTCGACTCGGCATGGCCATCCGCAAACGTGAGGTTCGCACGGTCCCCATGACGGGGCAGAAGGCGTGCTTGTTGGTTGACGGCGGCGGAGTCGTCGAAGGCCCACGGCTGCGGATAGAGACCGCCGCGCGAGGGCGAGCCATTGGCCCGTCCGGCGTCGCCCAGGAACAGGAATCCTGCCGGGTTGCGAAAGCTTCCCAACGGGGTGGTATCGTTGAATCCAAAGTCCGGGTTGGCTTGGTACCAAGCCCGCTGGGCGGCTCCTTCCAGGTTGGATTCGTTGTGGTTGTTGCCGTAGTCGGTCGTGAACCATGCCCCCGGCTTGGGTGGGTCCCACTTGGGGCCCGCCGTGCAACGAAAGCAGTTGGTGGCGGCACCCACGTAGGGAAGGAGGATTTGCCGGTAGGAATAGGGCGCGCGCGCCTCGGGGGTGTCCGGCGTGCCGGGAGGCGCCGTGCGCTCGGTGACATGGGCTGGGAGCTTGTCGTTGGAATCGAGCGCGTAGGCTTGGTAGGCGAGCCCGATTTGGCGGACGTTGGACAGGCACTTGATGGCCTGTGCCTTGGACTTTGCCTTGGCCAGGGCCGGCAACAACATGCCGGCGAGGAGGGCGATGATGGCAATGACGACGAGGAGCTCGATGAGCGTGAATGCCTGGCGTGTTTTCATGGGTGTCGTTGGGAATGGAATCGTGTTGGGAGTTCAAATGTTCTGGGCGACGGCCTGGAGGTAGCGGTACTCGAGAAGGATCGTTTGCAGGGCCGCCACCGTGGCGTCCACCTGCCGGTGCAGCGGCGCCTTCTGGGGCGTCTCCAACGTGATCTCAAACGGCGGGTGCGACAGGCCCGGGATGGACTGCAACATGCCCGGATAACCGTCATGGATGACGCCCGAATCGGCGTCGAACCCGTCAATCCGCGCGCCGTGGTTCCGGGGAAGGAAACGTCCCGCCTCCAAAAGCGCCGGCTGGATCAGGTGCCTGGACAACACGTTCCCCTTCACAAACCCGTACATCCCGTGGCTCGTGTCGTCCGAGTGCAGCGTCACGATCCCGTGGAACGACTGCATCCAGATCTCCGACTCCAGGAACCGGACCTCCGGTTGGTCGCTCTGGCGCCAAAACTGGCGGTTCAGGTCCAGCCCGGCCCGGTTGTGCCGCGTGTTGTCCTCGAACCCGGTCGGGTTGCACATCGGGTAGATGAACAGCGCATACCCCTCCGCGATCTCCGGCCGCGCCTCGAGCGATTGGAGGAACTTTGGAAGCGCCAACGCCCCTTCCGGCTCGTCCCCGTGAATCGTCGCAAAGATGCCGATCCGCATCGTGTCGCCGCCGCCGCGCCGGCCCACGTACAGGTACCGGGGCAACGAGTACGCGGTGCCCTCGGACTCGAATCGGCCATGGGACGCACCCACGAAGGCCGGGTGGACGGAGGCGAGGTGGTCCATGGGGGCGAGGACGCGGTGGATGGAACGGCGTCCGGAGGCGATGGGGAGGGGGGAGGTCATGGCGGGGAGGGGGAAGCGGGAAGCGGGAAGCGGGGAGCGGGGAGCGGGGAGTGGGGAGTGGGGAGGGGGGGGCGTGTTGGGTTAGGACGCGGGGGTGGGGCGGTTGGGGAGCCGGAACTTCTCGATGCGTTCGACGCTGACAACGCGGCCGTCGTGGACGACGACCTGGACGGATCCGAAGCGGAGGGATTGGACGTGTTGCTGGACGACGCGCGCCCAGTCCACGGGCTCGTGGTTCCCGGGGGCCACAGCGCCCGCATCCAAATCTTGACCGTTGTGATCGCTCATTGTTGACCAATTTGATATTGAACTAACACGATCTAGTCAATAGAGATTATGACGGGGATCTTGTATCGGTTTTGTGGGGGATTTAATTGGTTTTTAGGCCGTCAATCCATGCAATGGTCCAATCTTTACTCGTTCAATCGCATAACAAACTACTCAATCATTGTAGTATTGGGTTCTCCTGTTTGCGGCATGGACCACGCCCTCGGCGGATCCCTGCGGCCCATGCGGGCGCGGTCGATCCCACCGGGTCCTGTGGCGAGCGGGTGGCCGCGAGCAACGTCCTGGGATGGGCGGTACTCACGCCACGCCCGCCACGGATGCGACGCGCGACGAGGTGGGCGTGGTCCAACCCTCCGGTTGGCATCCGGGCGGGTTGCGGGTAGGAAAGACGCCACAGAGCATGGCCACCCCCACGGATACACGCGTTCCCGTCACGGTCCTCACCGGCTTCCTTGGAGCCGGCAAGACCACCCTCCTCAACCGCATCCTCACGGCGAGCCACGGCAAGCGCATCGCGGTGATCGAGAACGAGTTCGGCGAGATCGGCATCGACAACGCCCTCGTGATCAACGCGGACGAGGAGATCTTCGAGATGAACAACGGGTGCCTGTGCTGCACCGTGCGCGGCGACCTGATCCGCATCCTTGGCCAGTTGATGAAGCGCCGGGATCGCTTCGACTACATCCTGGTTGAGACGACGGGCCTGGCCGATCCCGGGCCCGTGGCGCAGACGTTCTTCACGGACGATGAGCTGAAGGCCCATTTCCGGCTGGATGGCATTGTCACGGTGGTGGATTCGCGCCACGTGTCCTTGCACCTCGACGACTCCCACGAGGCCAAGGAGCAGGTGGCCTTCGCAGACCGCATCTTGCTCAACAAGACCGACCTGGTGACGCCGTCGGAGCTGGACCACCTCGAGGCGCGGCTGCGCGCGATCAACCGGGTGGCGCGATTTCACCGGACCACGCACAGCGACCTCGACGTGCACCAGGTGCTCGACATCCATGCGTTCGACCTGGACCACAAGTTGTCCATCGAGCCGGGCTTCCTGGACAAGGCCTTGCCCTTCGAGTGGTCCGGGACCTTCCACCTCGACGGCGGCGAGCACGTCCTGCGGCTCGAACCGGGGCCGGACCCGGTCATGGGCGTGGTTTTCCTGCAGCTCGACCAGCACGACCACGACCACGGCCATGGGCATGACCACGGCCATGGGCACGGGAAGGAAGCGGGGCAACACGGCCACGACCACGGCCACGAGTGTGGACATGACCACGGGCACGAGCACGGCCATGACCACGGGCACGGCCACGATCACGGCGACGGCGAGCATTGCCATGGGGGCATGCATGATGCGTTGCACGAGGCGGAGGCGGTGGCGGCGGGCGCGTTTGAGCAACCGGCGGTGACGGTCCGTCCGGGCGGCCAGGTCCGCGTGGGGCCCACGCTGCACAAGCTGGTGTTGGGGGCGGACACGAGCGAGTTCCGCGTCCCGGTGCCGGCGCACGGCAACTACGCGTTGTTTGCCCAGCATGGCCTCGACGAGTTCGAGGGCGCGTTGCTGCGCGGCGGCGCGGTGGTGGAGCCCGGCCATGTCCACGAGCACGGCGGGCACGGCCACGACCACGAGCACGACGAGACCGTCTCCAGCGTGGGCATCGAGGAGAAGCGGGAGCTGGACCCCAAGAAGCTCAACGCCTGGTTGTCCGAGCTCCTGCAAACCAAGGGGCAGGACATCTTCCGCATGAAGGGCATCCTGAAGCTCAAGGGTTCCCCGAACCGCTTCGTGTTCCAGGGCGTGCACATGTTGTTCGAGGGCAAGCCCGACCGCCCGTGGAACCCGGGCGAGGAGCCCAAGTCCCAGATCGTGTTCATCGGCCGCAACCTGGACCGGGACGCGTTGAACGCCGGGTTCCGTCGGTGCCTTGCCTGACGCCATGGCTGTCCCGTCGCGTCCCCCGGAGCATGAGGCGTCGGTGCCCGACGCCGTGGTGGCGGTGTCATGGTCGTCGGACGGCATGATGGCCGTGGTGGGCGGCGCGGGCGGGGGCCTGTGGCGCGTGGACGGGGCGGGGGCCGTCTGCGGGACGTTGCCGGGGCACCGCGATGGCTTGTTTCAGGTTGCGTGGCAACCGGATGGCCCATGGGTGGCGTCCGCCGGGCAGGACGGTCATGCGCGCGTCTGGGACGTGGCCCGGGGCGTCGAGGTGGCCGCGATCCCGGGTGGCGCGTCGTGGGTGGAACAGCTTGCGTGGTCGCCCTCGGGCGAGTGGCTGGCGGTGGGGGCGGGACGCCACCTGACATTGTGGCATCGGGAGCGTGGCGTGGCCCATGTCGTGTCCGGGCATCGTTCCACGATTTCCGCCTTGGCGTGGCGGCCGGACTCGCGGGTGGTGGGCGCGGCGGCGTACGGGGGTGTCTCGTTGTGGGAAGCGTCCACCGGAGCGTCGGCGGGAACCCTCCCATGGAAGACGGCCATGGTGTCGTTGGCGTGGTCGCCGGACGACCGATGGGTGGTGGCGGGAACGCAGGAGTTGGCCGTCCAGGTGTGGCCGCAACCCTTCGAGGAGGGGGATGAGCTGGCGATGTCCGGCTACCCAGGGAAGGTGCGCGAGCTGGCATGGCATCGGACGGGGCGGTACCTCGCGACGGGCGGGGGCGAGCAGATCATGGTATGGGATTGCGGGGGCAAGGGCCCTGCGGGCACGACGCCGCGGCTTCTCGAAGGCCATGTCGCGCGCGTCACGGCCTTGGCGTACCAACGCCGCGGGCACCTTCTCGCGTCGGGCGGCCAGGACGGGCTCGCCTTCTTCTGGAACGCCGGCAAGTCGTCGGCCCCGCTGCGGCAGTCGCGCGTGGGCAGCCCGGTCACGGCCATGGCGGTGTCGCCAGACGACCAACGGTTGCTGGTGGGCGGGCATGACGGCCGCCTGGCGTGGCTCCGGTTCCCCGGCGCGGCCTGACGCGGCCCCGCGCCAGCGATCACCCGATCCGATAGGACACGCGTTGGACGACGTCCTTGCCCACGGCGAGCTGGAGGCGCTCGAGGATCTCGCGGGACCGATACCGGACGATTTCCGCCAGCCATGGGCTGGAATCGACGGACACGAACAACGTTCCCTTGGCGAGGCTGACGGGGCGCGCGTGCGCGGCGACGACGGGGTCGATGACCTGCTTCCAGACGGCGACGACGTGGGACTCGGACTGGCGTTGGTCGATGCGAAGGCGCTTCAACACCCCGCCGAGGATGTCCGAGACGGGCCGGTCCGCCTTGCGTCGCTCGGCTTCCAGGGGCCGGAGGTCGATGCCGCGCCACTCGGTGAGGGTGGTGGCGCGGGAGGCGTCGGCGGCGCGTGCGATCGCCTTGGAGGCCTCGTGGGGTAGAAGGGGGCGCGGGGCGGTCGGGGCCGAGGCCGCGGGGTTGGCAGAAGGGGAAGCCTTCCCTGCGACGTGGGCGGCGGGCGGGGCGGTGCTCGGGTCCGGCGTCTGGGCTGGGGCGCCCTTGGCTCGTGTTGTGCGTTTGGCCGGCATGTGGGATTCGCAGGAACGCCTGCGGGCAGCGTGCGACGGGGGCTAGCGTCCCGCCATCAACGCCTCGATGGCGTCGGGCTCGATGGGGATGTGGGCCATCAGGTCCACGACGCCGTTGTCGGTGATGAGCACGTCGTTCTCCAGGCGGACAGCCATGCCCTCGTCCGGGAGGTAGATGGCGGGCTCGACGGTCATGACCCAGCCGGGCGCGAAGGGCTCGTTGAGGAAGCCCACGTCGTGCACGTCGAGCCCGAGCGGATGCCCGTTGCCGTGCATGAAGTACTTCTTCACCGGCTTCTTCATGGGGTCGGACACGCGCACGGAGAGGTCGGCCTCCGCGAGCAGGCCGAGCCCGACGCACTCGCGGGCGACGAGCTCCTCGGCCTCCTCCTGCCACTGGCGCCATTTCTTGCCGGGGACGAGCCCGGCGATGGAGGCGCGGAGGACGCGGAGGACGGCCTCGTAGAGGGCGCGCTGGCGCGGGGTGAAGCGGCCATTGACGGGGATGGTGCGGGTGAGGTCGGCGTTGTAGTTGGCGTAGGAGGCGGCGACGTCGAGGAGGAGCAGGTCGCCGTCGCGGCAGGGGCTGTTGTTCTCGATGTAGTGGAGGATGCAGGCGGACGTGCCGGAGGCGATGATGGGGTTGTAGGCGAATGCCCCGCGGCGGCGGATGAACTCGTGGGCGAACTCGGCCTCGACGTCGCGCTCGTTGACGCCGGGGCGGACGAAGCGGCAGACGCGCTCGAAGGCGGCGCCGGTGATGTTGCAGGCCTCCTGGAGGAGGGCGACCTCCGCCGCGGACTTGCGCACGCGCAGCCGGTGCATGAGGGGCGCGAGGCGTTGGTACGAGTGCAGCGGGTAACGGTCCTGCATCCAGCGCACGAAGCGGGCGTCGCGGGACTCCACGACGACCTCGGCGCGCTTGTGCTCGTTGGAGTTGAGGTAGAGGTGGGAGGCCTCGCAGGCGAGCCGGTGCAGCGTCTGGGGCAACTGCGACAGCCACTGGATGTTCTCGATGCCCGTCGTGGCGCGGGCCTCTTCCTTCGTCAGCTTGTGGCCCTCCCAGATGGCGATGAGGTCGCTCGTTTCCCGCAGGAACAACACCTCGCGCATCCGCTCGTCGTCGGCGTCCGGGAACAACAGCAGCACGGACTCCTCCTGCTCCACGCCCGTGAGCCAGAAGAGGTCGGAGTTCGGGACCATCCGGAGCGTGCCGTCGGAGTTCGTCTGGGGGACGTCGTTGGCGTTCACCACGACGAGGGATCCGGGCAAGAGCAGGGACCGGAGCCGCGCGCGGTTGGAGACGAACAGGGCGGGATCAATCGGGGCGTGTCGCATCGCGGCCAAACGCTGCCAAGACGCCCCGTTGTTTTCGAGGCCAACTTGTCCGGGGATGCGGCCGGGGATCGGCGGCAGTGCTTGGCGGGGTGATCTCCCCTCGTCGCGATGATGCCCCCGGGCCTTGCAGGGTTCCAGTGGCCCCCGCGACGGGAGATGACGGCCCCCCTTTCCCATGGGCGTCCTTGCCACCGCGCACGGCAACATGCGACAACAACGACGCTCGCATGAACCGTCGTGACTTCGTCCTCTCCATCGCGGCCGGCGCCGCCGTGGCCTCCACCGAATCCGCCCTGGCACGCCCCGTGGCTCCCCTGTTGGACGCCAAGGGAGCCCGCATTCCCGTGGGCATGGACAACTTCGCCGTGCGCGCCCTCGGCCTGAAGGGACGCGCCCTGGTCGATTACGCCGCCGGCCTTCGCCTCGACACGCTCTTCATCACGGACCTGCCCGCCCTCGGCACGATGTCCGAGGACGGATGCAAGGACCTCGCCAAGGCCGCCGCCGACAAGGGCGTCCAGCTCCTGCTCGGGTCGTGGTCCATCTGTCCCACGTCCAAGTCGTTCAAGAAGGACTGGGGCACGGCGGAAGAGCATCTGGCGACGGGCCTGCGCCTGAGCCGCGCGGCGGGCTCGCCATTCTTCCGCGTCGTCTTGGGCGCCCGCGAGGACCGGCGCACGCCCGGCGGCATCGAGGCGCGCATCGCTGACACCGTGAAGGTGTTGCGGTCGCAACGGTCGCTGGCGATGGACCTGGGCGTGAAGGTGGCGGTGGAGAACCACGCGGGCGACATGACGGCGATGGAGCTCGTCTCGTTGATCGAGGCGGCGGGCAAGGAGTGGGTGGGGGCCAACATGGACTGCGGCAACTCCGCCTGGACGCTCGAGGACCCGCTCCACGCCCTCGAGGTCCTCGGGCCCTACACCTTCACCACCAGCCTCCGAGACTCCGCCATCTGGGAGACCCCCAAGGGAGCCAAGGTCCAGTGGACCGCCTTTGGCGAGGGCCAGTGCATTGACTGGAAGGCCTACTTCGCGCGATTCGCCCAGCTTTGCCCCGGCGTCGCCGTCAACGTCGAGACCATCGGCGGATTCCAGGTGGAGTTCCCGTACCTCGAGCCCGTGTTCTGGGAAGCCTTCCCCAAGAAGCCCGCCGCCGAGTTCGCCCGCTTCCTCGCCCTCGCCAAGAAGGGCAAGCCCGCCACCGCCTTCAACGCCAACGACGCGGTCCAGCAGGAAGGGGAGCTCAAGCGCTCCATCGCCTACCTTCGCGACGTCATCGGCCTCGGGGTGAAGGCCTGACCATGCCTGGAGTCATTGCCATCGTCGGACGCCCCAACGTCGGGAAGTCCGCCCTCTTCAACCGCATCGCCCGAAAGCGCATCGCCATCGTCCACGACCAGCCCGGCGTCACGCGCGACCGCGTCACTGCCGAGGCCGAGTGGCACGGGCGCGGCTTCACGCTCATCGACACCGGCGGCATCGGCCTGCTGCGCGGCGAACGCGCCGAGGACGTGATCACGGCCGCGATGCTCGACCAGGTGGACATCGCCCTCGAGTCCTCCTCCGTCATCCTCTTCGTGGTCAACGTGCAGGAAGGTATCGTCCCCCTCGACCTCGAGGTCGCCACCCGGCTCCGTGCCACCCGCAAGCCCGTCCTCGTCGTCGTCAACAAGGTGGACACCGACCGCGCCACCCCCGGCGTGGCCGAGTTTTCCGCCCTCGGCTTCGACCGCCTGTTCCCCGTCACCGCCATCCACGGGCTGGGCATTGAGGACCTCATGGACGCCGCCGCCGCGTACCTGCCCAAGGAGGAGGTGGAGGCGGCCACGTCACCGGAGCCGTCCGATGGGCCGGATGGACTTGATGGACCAGATGGACCTCAAGCCGTCCGGGCCCGCGGGCCGCGCCGCCTCGCCATCGTCGGTCGGCCCAACGTGGGCAAGTCCTCGCTCATCAACGCGCTCACGGGCTCGAACCGCGTCATTGTGAGCCCCATCCCGGGCACCACGCGGGACGCGGTGGACGTTCCCTTCGAGATCGAGACCGAGGGCGTCCGTCAGCCCTGGGTGCTCGTGGACACGGCCGGCGTCCGCAAGGCGCGCCGCATCGACGACTCCATCGAGTACTTCTCCGTCGAACGCACGAAGGACGCCATCGGCCGCTGCGACATCGCCGTCCTCGTCCTCGACGCCGAGGCCGGCATCACCGAACAGGACAAGAAGATCGCTGACGTCATCGTCGAGGCCCGGCGCGCCTGCATTGTCGTGATCAACAAGTGGGACCTCGTCGCCGAGAGCGTGCGCCAGGCCCGCGAGGAGGAGGTCGAGGCCCGCCGCGACCGCGCCCGCAACCGGGACGACCGCCGTCGCCGCCTGACCACGCTCGCCGAGTTCGGCGAGTGGGTGCAGTCCAAGCTGTTCTTCCTGGACTACGCCCCGGTCATCTTCACGTCGGCCAAGGAGGGCTTCCAACTGGAACGATTGTTGGAGGCCGTCCGCTACGTCGGAGCCCAGCTCCAGCAGTCCGTCCCCACCGCCATCGTCAACCGCACCCTGCGCGACGCCATCGAGCGCCGCCAACCCGTCTCGGACCGCGGCCATCGCCTGACCTTCTACTACGCCACCCAAGTTCGGCAGGCGCCGCCCACCTTCCTCCTCTTCGTCAACCGCGACGAGTTGTTCAGCCCCCAGTACACCAAGTACCTCGCCGACGAGCTCCGGCGCGCCTTCGGCTTCGAGGGTTGCCCCATCGTCATCGCGCCCAAGCCCCGGCCCAAGACCATCGACCCCGTCCGTCGCCCACGACGTCGGCCGTTCTCCGAGGAACGTGCCGTGCGCCATGCGAAGCCCCGTGCGGGATCCGACCGCCCGGGTCGGCCGCCTGCGCGGCCCCAGGCAGGGAAGGGGACCCCGGCACCCGGAGCCCAGAAGGGGCGTCCTTCGCCCCAGGCTCGGAAGGGACGTCCGGCGCGCAAGGGCGGCAAGCCCGGTGGCCGGGCGCGGTGATTTCCCATGCAAGCGAGCAAGCTCGGCTTCAACGACGGATGGGAAGGCACGTGGTCGGAGCACGCAGACGACATCCTGGACTACATCAATGCGCGTCTTCAGCCTGGCCATCCCATGCGCAAGACCCAGTGGTACCCAGCCGCCAAGCTGTAGCGGCGCCACACCTACATCCTCGAAAAGAAGAAGCACGACGGCACCTTCTGGCTTCTCGACTTCCACCGCCGCAAGCGCGTCGAGGGTAAGTCCTTCGTCTATTTCAAGCAGATCGAGGACCAGGCCGAGATGGACGAAATCCTGCGCAAGGGGCTTGAGTACTGGGTCCAGGAGATGAAGGACCGGGGCGCTTGGTACGGCTAGTGCGGAGCATCCCGAAGCTGTCGGTGTTCCCAAGGAGGTCGTGACGGGATCAACGCTGGGAGCGCGGCCGTCCCCGGCCGCATCTCCATGCTCCCGCCTTGCCGGACCTCCCTGCTCCCGGCATCCCGCTCCCATGCCACCGACAACTTCGGGAGGCACGAGCCCGCGACGAGCCGCCTCAGCCGCCCGTGAACAACTCCGCTTACCCTATACGGGCCGATTCAGCCTAGAAACGGCAGCTGAAGAGGATTTCAAAACGAGGAAAGGGCCCTCCCATCAGGGAGGATGGGCTCATGGACAGGAACCCAAGGGCTCACCCTGCGAGTGAGGTCGTGGTGGGCTCGACGCGGATGTAGGCTGGGTCCCCTGACCCGGCGCACCGGCTATGCGGCATCGCCATCGCCGCGTGAGGGCACGCGGCCTACAGACTGCCCAACTGCCGTTTCTAGGTTCAGTTGGATCGGTCGGCTCAGCGCCGCGCGCATCCGCTTCTTGTCGACCTTGCCCACGCTGGTGCGGGGGATGGACTCGACGAGCACCACCTCTGTGAGCAGGGCCCGCTTGTGGAGCACGCCGTCCTCCACCGCCGCGTGCAGGTGCCGCAACAGCTCCCGCGGCGTGGGCGCTGCCACGCCGGGCCTCAGCACCACCTCCGCCCTCGGGTGCTCGTCCCACTTCGCATCCGGCGCGCCAATCACCGCAGCCTCCGCCACCGCCGGATGCCGCGCTAGCACCGCCTCGATCTCCAGCGACGAAATCCACTCGCCCCCGATCTTGATCACGTCCTTGATGCGGTCCGTGATCCGGATGTAGCCGTCGGCGTCCACGCGTGCGCCGTCGCCGGTGTGGAGCCAACCGTTCCTCCAAAGCCTTTCGGAGGCTTCGGGGTCGTCCACGTAGCCCGACGTCAGCCA
>JBJSZF010000403.1:0-5391 GCA_046090125.1 Verrucomicrobiota bacterium | reverse complement strand
TGCGCCAGTTGCCACGCCATGGCCGGGCGCGGCCACGCCGTCGGACCCGACCTCGGCCCCTATCGCGGCAAGCCGTTCGCCGACTTCCTCCTTGCCGTGCTCGATCCCAATGCCGCCGTGGACGGCCGCCATCGCACGCGGCGTGTCGAGTTGAAGGACGGACGGGAACTGGTCGGCATCGCCACCGAGGAGGGCCGGACGGGCTTTGTCCTCGTCCAACCCGGCGGCATCCGGGAACGCATCGAACGCACCGCCATCGCGGGGATGGAAGACGTCGCCGCGTCGTTGATGCCCGAGGGATTCGAGGAGGCGCTTCCGCCCCAGGCCATGGCGGACCTCGCCGCATGGGTGCGCGAGGCGCCCCGTCCCTTCGGCATGGCATCGCCCGACCAAGCGCGCGCCAACCGAGACCGATGGACGAGGCAGGCCCCGTCCGGCACCGGCGTCTTCCGCTGCGTCGAGCCCGTCCTGCCCTACGCCTCGTGGCTCGGACGGCTCCCCCTGCGCGTCTGCCGCCAAGACACCGGCACCAATCGGCTCGAATGGGTGTCCCGTCCTGCCCCCGGCGCGGCCGTGCATCGCTGGCCCGTCGCCATGGGCCTTCAATCCCAGCCCAAGGGCCACTTCGTCCTCCGCATCGAGGACATGGGCGAGGTGGAGTTCGACGTCGCCATGGACGACGCCCAATGGCCCCTCGACCCGCCCGGAGCCGGCCGCCTCCGCTACCGCGTCGAGGAACGCAACGCCGAGGACAGCAACGGCGTCATGGAACTGCAGCTATCCAACGCCGTCGCCGCCTCGCGCCCCCTCCGCATCTCCGTCACCGGCACCCCCACCGGCAGCCTCCGCTGGTTCGGGGTGTACGAGGACGGCAGGCCGTGACCACCAAAGCTAAATCGACGTCGTCCACGTAGTGCTCACAACCACGCGCTCCCGCTTCGCAAAGCTCAAGGCCCCACCCGCCGGGTTGGCGATGATCTCGTGGGTCGGAGCCTCCATGAAGTTCTTTGCTACGAACAAAATGAAGCGTTCCCCCATCGAGCGCGCCACCGCGTATTCCCTTGGCGTAAACGAAATGGAGCCCGTTTTCCCGCGAAGCCCCTTCACCTCAACCGCAAGAAAGTCATCCTTCCCAGGCAAATGGAGCCGGAAGTCATGGCCGCAACCCAGCAGGGTCGTGTCCTCAAGGTGGCGGCCTGCGAAGAGGGGAATCGTGGCATACACGCCCTGGAAGTACTTCTCGGCGGCCACACCTGTGATCATCCGTCCTGCGGCGGTTGCAGAGGATGCTTCGAACCCAGGTTGCTCCTCGCCTCGCCCATCATCCATGGGCGTTACCCCTGCAAGCGCGCACACCAACTCCGTAAAAACCCCAAAGCCCAACTCCCGGTACTCATCTAAAACCTCGCGGCAATGGATCCGCGTGGGCCGCTTGTGCCAACCCTTCCTCGGGTTGGAAAAGTGGGGGTCGAACTCATCACGGTAGTTCTTGATCGAGGCAGGCCGTTGCCCAAGGGCATAGCCCATGACGTTGAAGGCCTCCTTGAAGCTGCCAAAGCCCAAGGAACGCAGGCCCTCGGAGTCGAACTTCGAGAGGTAGAGGCCAATGATGATCAGCCTCTCCCGCACCGATATCTCCCGTGGATCCAGCCTCATCGAACGCCCGTTCCATCCGTCCATCCCATACAACCAGCAACTGCCCCCTCCCCCTCACCTCCCCCCCACAAACCCCGACGCCTCCCGCGCCTTCTTCGCATCATTGTCCGCCGCCGCAGACACCCGGATCGGGATCGCTGCCGCCGTGGTCCCCGCGTACATCCGCGTCGCCAGTGGCGGCACCACCTTCTCCCCCAACAGCAACGTCGCCCCAGGAGCCCCCAACGCGATCAACCCGTCCACGTCCCCATACTTGGCCCCGCCCGGCGTGAAGTCCGGATCCCGAAGGTCCGTCAACGCCCCGAACCGGAACCCATCCAAGTCCAGCGCCGCGCGACCCACCGTCGCCCCCGCCACCGCGCGCGCCGCCGCGCCCACCGGCCCCATCCCCTCCAACGCCACGAGATCAATCCGGCTCGACCGCTTCTCGTGGTCCCGCACAAACCGCACCACCGACAACACATCCTGCACGCGCTGCACGAACACCGACGAATTATATCCAAACGTATAAGCCCACGCCTCGCGCGGGTTCTTCACCTTCGGCGTCTGCGCCAAGGGCTTGCCATCCGCAAGGAACTCGCCTTGGTACAGCAAGTCCACCCCCAGCACCGTCGTGCCGCCGTCCACCAACGCCTGCACTGCCCCCTTCAACGCGCCGTCCGCACCGTACAAGCCCGCCTTGCCCTCGCCCGTCAGCCAGATCGTCGTCCGGCCGTTCCACTCCTTTGGATACGCAAATACCACCGGCAATGCCGCGCCACGGCCCGCGTCCCGCAGCATCCCCGACATCTCCGTCCACCCGCCACGGTCGCGCTTGTCCTTCAAGTCCCACGCCACCGCGCCTCCCTCCAACGACGCGCCGTCCAGGACAGTGTCCCAGCCCTTGCCAAACACCTCTCGGAACCGCGTCGGATCCGCCGCCTCCTCCCCGAGCCGTCGCTGGTCATCCTCGTGCCATTGGCGAAGCAACGCCCGTTCAAACCCCGCGTCGCCCGCCTTCGGCGACGGGTGCGTGTCGTCCCACACGCTCAGCTCCGCCCGCGTCGCCCGACGATAATCCCGCTCCACGACCGGCTCCGCATGGCCCAGCCGGAAATGACGGTTCAACCACGTATAGAACGCCGACCGCGACACCGCGTTGTAGTTGTGCGGGAAGTGCTCGCCACGCTTGAGCATCACGTTGTCCGGCGCGCCCAGCATCCCATACAGCCGCTTCAGCTCCGGGAACCCCTTCGTCGCCATCTCCTTCGTCCAGTCATTCGCCGACGTCATCCCCTGCGGCCTCGGCGCGAACAACCCGGCGAACTCGACGTTGCCCGTGCCCACGCGCAGCAGGCTCGCGTTCTCGCACGTGCAGCCCCCTTGCATCGCCGTGCTCACCATCACCGCCGGGAACGACAACGCCACCCGCGAGTCCACCGCCGCCAGCAACATCGTCTGCGTCCCGCCGCCGCTCGCCCCCGTCATCGCTACCCGCGACGCGTCCACCTCCGGCAACGACACCAGGAAGTCCAGCGACCGCACCGCATTCCACGTCTGCAAACCCATCACCGACTGCAAGTGCGCCTCCGCCTGCGGGCTGAACAACCCCCAGTCCTTCGTCGTGTTCATCTCCGGGCGCTGCTTCCCAAACCCATGCGCCAGCGCCATCGACACCTGCTGGCTGTCCGAGTTGCCCAGCATGTCCCATTGCCACACCACGCACCCCATCCGCGCCAACTGCACGCACATCGACTGGAACCGGCTCCTCCCACCCTCCTCAAACCGCTCCTCCCCCTCCGCCAACTCCCGCCGCAACTCCGCGTCGCTCGCCTCCGACAACCGCGCATCCGCCCAATGCCCGTGCGCAAACAAGACCCCGGGGACCTTCCCGCTCACCCCCGTCGGCCGGTACAGGTTGCCCGTCACGAAAAAGCCCGGCCGACTCTCGAAGTACACCTTCTCGATCGTGTACCCCTCCCGCTCCACGCGCCCGTGCACCACCGCGTTCAACGGCGTCCGCGTCGGCTCCGGCCACATCCCCTGCGACACCAGGATCCGACGTCGCACACCCTCCGCCCGCGCCTTCCACGCCTCCACCGAGGCCGGCACCTCAAAAGGAAAATAACCGTCCAAGTCCTTTAACGGCTGGAGCCGCACATCCGGCGGCAACGCCCCCTCCCCCAACGCCCTCGGCCCAGCTGCCCACGCCTCCCCAGCCCCACCCAACACCCACGCCGCAAGCCCCACAAAACCCACAACCACGCGCCCACGTCTCACCAAGGGAATCTCCATGCGCCCGTTCTACCCCACCCACCCCACCCCACGCCAGCCCCCACGTCCAGCCCCTCCCCCGCCCATTCAGTCCATGGCCGCCCCACCGCCCCCCGCCCCCCGCTCCCCGCCCCTCGCTCCCCACCCCATTCACCCAAAATCATGCCCCTTCCCCGTCGCCAACCTAAAATCCAGCCACGCCAGCTTCTCCGCCCTCACATGCACCGTTCCATTCCTCAACTCCGCCACCCCCTCCACCACCAGGAACGGCTCCGTCGTCAGCAACAGTCGGTTCTCCTCAAACATCGACGGCGACACCACCACGTTCGTCACCCCCGTCTCGTCCTCCAGCGACACAAAGCACACCCCCTTCGCCGTCCCGGGCCGTTGCCGGCAAATCACCTGCCCCGCCACCTGCAACCGCGTCCGCCTCGTGATCGTCCTCAGCTCCGACGCCGTCCACGCATCCGGCAGGCGCGCCCGCATCAACGCCATCGGGTGCATCCCCGTCGTCAGACGCAACCCCTCGTAGTCCGCCCTCAATCGCTCCACCGCCGTCATCGGCTCCAGCGGCCCGTCCGCCTTCTTCCCAACCCCGCCCTCCGTCCCCAGCAAATCCTCCTCGCGCAGCACCCGACTCGCCTCCCACAACGCCGCCCTCCGATGCGCCGCCAAACCGTTCAACGCACCCGTCGCCGACAACGTCTCCAGCTCCCCCGACCCCAGCCGCACCCTCCGGCGCAGCTCCTCAATCGACCCAAACAACCCGCGCCCCCGCTCCTCCACGATCGCCCGCGCCTTGTCCCGTCCCAACCCCTGCACTTGCGCCAACCCCAATCGCAAGTGCCCATCCGCCTCCACCTCGCAACCCACCCCCGACCGTTGCACGCATACCGGCCGCACCTGCACCCCATGCCGCTGCGCGTCCCGCACCAACGTGGCCGGCGAGTAAAAGCCCATTGGCTGGTTGTTCAGCAACGCACAATAAAACTCCGGCGTCCGATGCACCTTCATCCACGCCGACGCATACGCGATGTGCGCAAAGCTGATCGCATGCGACTCCGGGAACCCGTACAACGCAAACGAACCCACCGCCTGCACCATCCGCTCCGCCGCCTCCCCGTCCACCCCGCGCGCCGCCATCGCCGCGCGCAACTTCGCCGTCACCCGCACCATCTTCTCGTCCGACCGATGAAAGCTAATGGCCCGCCTCAGCTCCTCCGCCTCCGCGCCATCGAACCCCGCCATCACCATGGCCATCGCCAGCATTTGCTCCTGGAACAACGGCACCCCCAGCGTCCGTTCCAGCACCGGCCGCAGCCGGTCATCGTAATACGCCACCGCCTCCGCCCCTTCCCTTCGCCTGAGGTACGGGTGCGCCAGGTCCCCTTGGATCGGGCCCGGCCGAATGATCGCCACCTCGATCACCAGGTCATAAAACACGCGCGACTTCATCCTAGGCAACGTCGCCATCTGCGCCCG
>JBJSZF010000402.1:0-6314 GCA_046090125.1 Verrucomicrobiota bacterium | reverse complement strand
GAGACAACCACTGCAAACCTTGGCCCGCCCCGGGGAAGGGCGGAGCTCGAGCCAAACCTCCAAACCTCCTCCGGGGCGTCGCCTTCCTGGGGACGCCGCCCGAAGGTTCCCGGCTCATCGTCCTTCCACTCGCCGAGCAGTGGGGCCAGCTGGACACGGGTCAACGGTGGCGGGTTGTCCGCAGTCGGTTCCTTTTTCACTCCGGCGGGCCTATTGGGCTAGCCGTTGACCCCTCCAGCCCCTCTTCCGCGGACTTCCGCGAAGAACCAAGAAACATGCCCCGCGTCCCAAGAACTGGCACCCCAACGGGGCAACCGCCACCCAGCCCGGGGCAACCCTCGTGTCTCCCAAGCCCCCAACGCGATGAGTCGGGTAGGCTAGGCTGGGGAGAGCACATTTCAGCAGTCCGTAGTTGTCGGATTCCGTCCCCAGCCTCGATCCTCTTCACGCCGGACGTGCCGTCCTGCCGCATCCGGCCTTCCGAGGGCCGTTCGTCCCATCGATTCTCCGGCGCACGTTCCAAGCCACCCATTGCGGCATCTGGCAATGGCCCAGACGGTCATGCAGGTGGTCGTTCGTGTCGTGCTCCCCACAACCCGTGGACACACCCATCCTTCCGCCACAACCCTCTCTCCGGGCGTCGTCACGCCCATTCTTCGAGGATCATGGTCGCGTGCTCCCAACATGGCCGCTCCCATGCGAAGGGCGGCTGGCGACCGTTTCAGCCCGCCGGGCGGGAGACCGATGGCGAGGTCCTTGCTGCATATATTTCCTATGGCAGGCTCCACCACGGTCCCGCAGGCGGTACCCTCGTCGTATCAGCCTAGAAACGGCAGTTGACCTCCGTTCGCCACCCATCTCGGGCCGGCGTTGGCGGGGGTGACGGGCGTTTTTCCAGCCGTGCGACGCCGTCGTCAGCCGCTCGAGGCACCCAATGGCTCGCTCGCACGCGTCCAGCCCGACAAAACCCGGTCCCAAATCCGCCGCCAGCACTCCTCGGCCGTCAACGGCTCCGCGGTTTGCCGCAGCCCGCCCAGAAACACGCTCAACCCGGTCAAAAGCGACCATGCCTCCTGCCCGTCCCCATGCGTGCTCGTGATCTTCAGCCGGAGCTGCCTCCCCGTCTCCACCACTCGCCCCACCGCCGTCAGCAACAGCGGTCGGCTCGTCACCGCCTCCCGCCCACGCAACGGGTCCGCGCACGCCACAAACAGGCTCCACCCGTTGTACACCACCCCAACGTTCCGGGCCGCCACCCGGCTCCTCAAAAGGTCCCGCGTCATGAACCCGCTCCAGCCCCACTGGTTCTTCAGCTCGTCGATCGCGTTCTCCGCGTCCGCCCGTTGGCGGTACAGGTCGCACAGCCCCAGCACGTCCGCCTCCAGGTTGCTCGCCACCACGTGGTACTCCCATGTCGGCCCCGGGGCCGCCTCCACCTCCAGCCCGGGCAACAGCCCCGGCAGGCGACGCGCGGACCTCCGCCCGCCCCGTTCCGTCGCCCTCCGGTACACCACCACCCGCCGCTCCCGGGTCCACCCCGTCAGCCGCAGCGATCCCTCGATCCCTTCCCATCCGTTGACGCCCTTCTTCCATCCGCCCCGTTGCTCCAGCAGCTTGGCCAGCGCCCGCACCCCCTGGGTCATGCGCGCCCGGAAGAGGTACTTCAGCCCGCGCCGCTCGAACTCCGCCATGAGGCGCTCATTCCCATAGGCCGCGTCCCCGCACGTCAGGTAGGGCCGTTGCTCCGGCCTGAGTCCGTCGATGAGCCGCCACAGGTTGGCCATCCCGTGCTGGGGCGCGTGCTCCTTGCCGGAGCGGGCCTCCACGTCCATCAGCAGCCGCGTGCCCCGGTGGATGAGCAGATGGTAGGCGTGGGACGGACGGCCGGGCTTGTGCGGGTTGTAGCCCACCTCCGCCCCCTCCTCGTGCCCGTAGATGGGCTGGATGGTCACGTCCATGTCGAGGATCCACGGGAGGTGGAGGACGGGCTTCCAGGTCGCGCGCAGGGCCTGCCTTTGCCAGTGCTCGCAGGCGTCGCCGTCCGCCTGCTTGAACGCCCTGCGGGTGCTGTCCTCGCTGCAGATCTGGGTCATGCCCAGGCCCTGGGGGTTGACGTGGTCGGCGCGCAAGGCGGTGACGTGGGCATAGCGCGTGTGGCCCGCGAGGCTGGAGAGGACCATGGTGCCCAGGAGGTTGGTGAGGTTGGGGGCGTTGGGGCTGGTGAAGCGCAGGGGGCAGGAGGCGACGTACCGTGCAAAGAGCTCCGAGGTGGCGAGGAACTGGCAGAAGAAGACCCGCTGTCCCATGGCGGTGACCTGGGCCTGGGTCTCCCATTCGACATGGAACCTGCGGCCGAGGGTGCCGACGGGCAGGGCCTCCGGCGGGATGAAAGGCGGAACGGGCGACCGATTGGACACCTCACCCGCTGGGTGAGGTTCGATGGGGGCGAGCGACGCACTCACGCACCCAGCAAAAACCGCCAAAACCCCAACATTGCAAGGCCCTCAACTGCCGTTTCTAGGATCAGTGGCGCCCCGGGTTCGCGAGTCGCATCCAGGAGTTGGCATCGGGAAACCCCAAGGCTCCCAATCGCCTGATAAGCGCGGAACCATGGCTCGTGACGCCGAGACGACCGGACAAGGCTTCCGCGGCAACAGACCCTGAAAGGCCCCATTCGTCTTCAACACGCCCGTCGCCCTGCCCTCAGTCGTCCCCGGTGCCTGCCGGCCCCCTCGCCGGCGTCCCCCGGGGTCGCTCACCCCTCGGTCGGGGCGGGCGGCAGGCGCAGGGCCGTCGCCACGGGCGGGATTTCCAGCAGTTCCTTGCCGGGGGCGGCGCCGCCGAGTCGGGCGACCTTCTCGCCCTGGGGACGCACGCGGCCCTCGTAGCTCCCGACGGCGTCGTTGTACGCGTCGTTGGCGGTCTCCAGGCCCTTGCGGATGCGGGCGAGATGCTCGGCAAGCTTCGCCACCCGCACGAACAACTCCTGGGCCGCCGCCGCAATCTCCTGCGCGTTCCTCGATTGCTCGTGCTGCTGCCAACTCACGGCCACGGAACGCAGCAGCGCAATCAACGACGCCGGCGTGGCCAGCAAGATGCGCCGCTCCGCCGCCCAAACGATCAGGTCCCGGTCGCCCTCCAACGCCGCGCTGAACAACGACTCGGCCGGCACGAACAACACGACGTGGTCCAACGCCGCCGGGAACTGCCGGGGATAATCCCGGTCCGCCAGCGCCTTGATGGTCACGCGCAGCTTCGCCGCGTGCTCCCGCAACGCCTCCGACCGACGCGCCTCGTCCGCCGACCCCAACGCATCCAGAAAGTCCAGGTCCGGCACCTTGGAGTCCACGACGATGACGCGCTCGCCCGGCAACCGGACGACGAGGTCGGGCTTCTTGTCGCCCTCCTGCACCTGGACGTCGAAGTCGCAGTGCGCGCTCAGCCCGGCGGCCTCCACGACGCGGCGCAGCGTTTCCTCGCCCCAACGCCCCCGGGCCTGGTTGGAGCCCAGGACCACCCGGAGGCGCTGGGTCTCGCTCGAAAGGACCTGGCTTTGCGAGGCCAGCGACTTGAGCTGCTCATGCACCTGGCCCAAGGCCGCCTGCTGCTGGGACTCGGACTGCTGCAGCCGCTGCTGGTAGGCGCGCAGTTGCTCCTCGAGCGGGCGCACCAGCGCGGCGATGCGTTCCTGGCGTTGGCTCAGGTCGCCCTCGGCGCTCGCCTTGAACCGCCCCATCAACTCGTTTGCCATCTCGATGAACCGCGGGTTGTTCGCCGCCAACGCCTCCGCCGCCGTCGCCTTGAACTGGTCGCGCAACGCCAGCAATGCCCGGTCGCCCGCCTCGCGCAGCTCCCGGACCGCCGCCTCGTGACGCTCCTGCGCCTCGCGCGCCTGCTGCACGTGGAACCGCGCCTGGTCCTCCAACCGCGCCCGGGCCGCCTCCGCCTCCGCCCGCGCCGCCGCCAAGGCCGTCTCCAGCGCGGCCGCCCGGTCGCGGGCCGCCGTCTCCGACGTCCGAGCCCCCGCCATGTCCAAGGCGATGGCTTGCGCACGCTGCTCGGCGGCCACCCGGCTGGCCTCGGCCGCCGCCTTGGCGGCCCCGGCCTCGGACACGGCGGCCTGCAAGCGCCCGGCCTCGGCCTGGCTTGCCGCCCACTGCGTGCGCAGCTCGCCCTCCAGCCGCACATCCGACCCGGGAGCCTTCAACCCCCTCGCCACCCAGCCCGCAGCAAAGCCCACCACCGCACCGGCCAAGCCCGCCACGGCATATTCCACGAACGCCATGTCCCTAGCATGAACGCCGCCCGGCATGGCGGTCACCACCCAACCTTACCCCCCAACAATCGCCGTCCGCCCAGCGGGAATGACAACTGGCTCAGGACTCCTGACCTCATGGCAGCGCGGTGGCACCCATGCGCCCAAGGATGAGGGTGAGGTCGGTGCCCGGATTGACGCCCTCGGCGGCACGGCGATCGCGGGAAGAGAGCGAATCCAAGGAGCCAGCGATGCCCGTCCTACGTCGAACACGGCCATGACGGCCGCAGGAAGGAGCCTCATGCAAAGCCGCGAACCCGCCTCTCACGAGGAAGGTGGCGATGCCGTCTCGGCGCTGTGTCAATCACCCGTCGACCTTCCGCCAAGAACCCGCTCCGCGATGTTTTCCGTGGGTTCCATCAGGCCGATAGCCTGCGGAAGTCCAGGGTCCGCCCTTGCCGATGGCATCGAACCGGGATTGGCAGGCGCTGGACCCGGGAGCGACCACGGCGCGGCCCGTGTGAGCCAGCGCAACGCCGCAGGTTGGCCGACCCACGAACCTTTCAAGCCAAGCAAGAGCGCGCCCACCCATGGTTCACGCCTGGATGCCGCAGTTGGGCCTCCCTTTCAGGGCGAATGGCTTCGGGGACGCGGGAACCCGGAGCGTTGCACAGCTTCACGGACCCGACCCGGAGCCAATTCATGCATTCCCGCACTCCCGGCACGGGATGAGGTCAGGGGCCTGAGGTTACCGTTCGTCCTCAAGGCACCCGCCTTGAAAGGTTGGCCTCGCGGCCCATGGGTCACAGGCCGAGGGGATCCGCGAATCCTCCTGATCGATCCGCGATCCCTCCGAAATGACCTACGAGGCCAAAAATGAATGGGTAGGCTTCGCGCTGGCCCCGGAAAGCCTGTGGATGGACGGAAAAGCGCGGGGGAACGGTTGATTGCCTCCAACCTTCGCAGCCAGGCGTTCTGCATGCACGGTTCGGCGTCGTGACAGCATGGCGGGCATCCCTGCCGAGGTGCGTGGCGTGGCGTGCTGTTGAGTTCCTCGACGGCTACGGTGGGTTCGCATGGGGAAGGAGCCATTGGGAATCCAATGCCCACCCCGGACGATGAACTCGAGCCAGGGATGACTTGATTGGGACCCTTGACCGGAGGGCATTAGGAGCCTGCCCTCCTCAATATCGTCTGGCCCAGTGATGGTCGGGTGGCACCCATCAATAACGTCGAAGAACCGCTGAAGTGGGCTTCCCCCGTAGGCCGGCTTACCCAAGTTCCGCAGCTGGGGAGAATCTTCCCCGAATTGTTCGCGGTGGATTCTTCGGAACGCCTGGAAAGGAGGGGGACGGAGAACGAAGGGCTCGTGTCGTGCAGGACAGCGCCTAGGCACCCGTCGGCCCGCGCAAATAACTAGGGCGTGTTCCTCCGCAAGAACCGCCGACGCATCGATGGCGAGACCTACGAGTACTGGACGCTCTGCGAGTCCGTCCGCACCGAGCCCGGCCATCGGCAGCGGGGCGTCGCGACGCTGGGCAAGCCCGACGACGACGACCTCCGCGCCGGCTGGGACCAGATCGAGGCGCTCCTGGATGACCGCCAGCCCGGGCCGCGTCAGCCGGAGCTTCCCAACGGGACCCAGGAGCGGTCGGCGACAGGGTGCGGTGGATGGAGGAGCGCCTTGGCAAGGCCCACCGGGTTTGGGCGATGGACCGTGGCATGGTGAGCGAGGCCAACATCGCGTTGCTGCGCGAGCGCAAGGCGCTCGACATTGTGGGGACGCCCAAGGGCCAGCTGCGCGCCTACGAGGCGGAGTTGGCGGGGAAGGAGAACTGGGGCGAGGTGCAGGATGGGGTCGAGGCGCGGCTGACGGTGGAGCTGGCGAAGGCCGACGCCTCGCTGCGGCGACGGCTCACGATGGAAAGCGGGCCGGTGGAACGGCGGATCGGGCGATGGATGGGCCAGCATCCGGCGGCGGCGAGATGGATGAGGGCGGAGGTCGCCCGGGACGGGACGGGCGATCGAGCTGGAGCTGAGCTGCCCGGTGCGGGAGGGC
>JBJSZF010000401.1:0-1528 GCA_046090125.1 Verrucomicrobiota bacterium | reverse complement strand
GCGCAACCGCCCGAAGGTGATGCCGCATGTCCTCCATCGTGACGTGCGTGGTGTCCGGGTGGCCGAGAACCACCATGCCCAGGGAATCACCCACCAGGATCAACGGCACGCCCGCCTCGTCCAGCAACCGGGCCGTGGGATGGTCGTAAGCCGTCAGGGCGGCAATGGGTGCCCGGTCCTTGCGGGCACGGATGGAATCGGGCGTCTGACGTGGGGCGGCCACCGGAAGGACGAACCGGGAAGTCAACGTTCGCTCCCTAGCGATAGCGCGGCGCCATTTGGTCGTGGATCCACGCGTAGGTCTTTGCCAAGCCGTCCTTGAGACGCGTGGAAGGTTCCCAGCCAAACGCCGACTGGATCAGCGTGTTGTCCGAGTTGCGGCCATTGACGCCCTTGGGTGCGGACAGGTTGTAGGAGCGGTGCAGTCGGATGCCGGCAATCTCCTCGACGATGTCCACGAGCTGGTTGATCGAGACGAGCTCGGACGACCCGATGTTGATGGGCTCCACGAAGTCCGAGTGGGTGAGCATCTGGGTGCCGTGGAGGCAGTCGTCGATGTACATGAACGACCGCGTCTGGAGGCCGTCGCCCCAGATCTCGATCTCGTGCTTCCCGGTGAACACGGCCTGGAGGACCTTGCGGCAGATGGCAGCAGGGGCCTTCTCGCGACCGCCCTCGAAGGTGCCGAGCGGCCCATACACGTTGTGGTAGCGGGCCACGCGCGCCTGGACCCCGAAGTCCTCGCGGAAATGCCGGCACATGCGCTCGGAGAAGAGCTTCTCCCACCCGTAGCCGTCCTCGGGCATCGCCGGGTAGGCATCCGCCTCCTTCAACGCCGTGACGTTGGGGTCGCGTTGCTTGTCCGCGTTGTACACGCAGGCGCTCGACGCATAGAAGAAGCGCTTCACCCCGATGTCCCGCGCGGCCATCAGCAGGTGCGTGTTGATCAGCACGCTCAGCATGCACAGGCCCTTGTTCAGCTCGATGAAGCCCATCCCGCCCATGTCGGCGGCCAGGTTGTACACGACGTCCGCGCCCTGGAGCGCCTGGTAGCAGGCCGCCTTGTCCTCCAGGTCCAGCACCAGGTTCTCCACCTCGGGATGGCGCTGGTACCAATCGCCCTGTGGCTTGCAATCCACCGACCGGATCCGCCGATAGCCTTGCTTGAGCAGATCCGCGACGAGGTGACCGCCAATGAATCCACCGCCTCCGCACACCACCACCATGTCCGACGTGTTCCTTGCGCTCATGTGAACCGGGCCAGCGTGCCCCGCCGCGCGGAGCCCGAAAAGATGGAAGTTTGCGGGGTCCCGGGGCGTGGTGCCTCCCAAAGGCGTCGATGTTCCCAAGCCCGTCGTGGCCGGCTCAACGCTGGGAGCGCGGCCGTCCCCGGCCGCCTGTCCATGCCCCCGCCCTTGCGGGACCGGACCGCTCCCCGCTCGTGCCTATTCCGCCGCGTCGGCCTCGAGCGACGCCAGGCGGGAGGCCTCCTCCTCCCAGTCGCGCGTGGCATAGGCCAGGTCCATGA
>JBJSZF010000400.1:0-4397 GCA_046090125.1 Verrucomicrobiota bacterium | reverse complement strand
CCGAGGTCCGCCTGGAGATCGAGCGCGAGCTGAAGCAGGAGGAGGCGGAACGGCTCCAGAAGGCGTGGTACGGCCGCCTCCGCAAGAAGGCCTTCATCCGCTATTTCTAGGTGTCCGTGCCCGCGCCAAATCCGGCCGTCGCCCCGGCCGTCGCCCTGGCCATCACGCTGGGCGACGCCACGGGCGTGGGCCCCGAGGTCGCCGCCCGCGCCCACGCCCGTCTGCAACCGAACACCACGAACCGCGTCGGGTCCGCGCCCGGCAACGCCGCTACGGCGCGCGCGGCCACCTCGGGGCCGACGCCCGTGACGTCGCCCAGCGCGATGGCCAGGGCGACGGCCGGGGCGACGGCCGGATCTGGCGCGGGCACGGACACCTAGAAGTAGCGGATGAATGCCTTCTTGCGCAGGCGGCCGTACCACGCCTTCTGGAGCCGTTCCGCCTCCTCCTGCTTCAGCTCGCGCTCGATCTCCAGGCGGACCTCGGTCAGGGGCCGCACCTGGGCGGGCTTCCGCTCCTCGACCTTGAGGATGAAGCACGAGCCGTCGAACTCGATGACGTCGCTCGACTGGCCTGCGTCCAGCTTGAACACGGCAGACTGCAACTCGGCCCGGAGCGTCTTTTCCTTGGCATCCACCCAGCCGCGGTCGCCGGCCTTGTAGGTCCGCGCGTCGTCGGACACCTCCGCCGCCACCTTGGCGAAGTCCTCCCCCTTCTGGATCCGGGCCATGGCGGCGTCCGCGATCCGTCGTGCCTCGCCCCGCGCATGGCGGGAGGCGTCCACGACGATCATGCGCAGCTTGGCGCGGTCGCCCACGCGATAGCGTTCCTGGGAGGCGTTGTAGCGCTGCTCGATGCGGCGCGGGGAAATCATGATCTCGCCGGAGACCTTCGAGCGGTTCATCACATAGACGATGAACGCCTCCCGCTCCTCCTGGCGGAACGCCTCGAACGTGCGGCCCGAGTCCCGGAGCATCTTCGTCAGCGTCAGGCGGTCCCCGAACTCGCGCTTGATGTTGTCCTTGATGAAGCCGTCGATGGTCGTCTCCGGGTACTTGCGCGTTCCCTTCTCGTAGTCGTCCAGCACGAGGCGGCGGTCGATGGCCTGCTCGAGGATGTCGCGCTGCACCTTCATCGACTCGCGGTTGAACTCCTCCTGCGTGCGCGCCCGGCGGGCGATCTGCTCCATGGGCCGGCGCGCGCGGCGATAGACGTCCTCCATGGTGATCACCGAGGCGTTGACCTGCGCCATGATCCCGTTGATCAGAGCCTCCTGGCCCTTGGCGCCCGGGAGGATGGGCTGGGCCAGGCACGCCGCGCCCGCCGCCCATCCCATGGCCCAGGCCATCGCGCCCCGAACCCCCACACGGCCATTCCGATTCATGGGCTGCGATGCTATGGAGTCCGCCACCGGGCCGCAACAGGCGGCATGGGGCCCGGCGGGGTGGCCGGGGACGTCCGCGCTCCCAGCGTTGAGCCAGCCACGACGTTCTTGGGAACACCGACCCCTTCGGGATGCACCGGCGCAGCGGTGGCGCACCCCCCTTCCATGGCCCGCGTGCGCCCGCCCGGCACGATCACCGCGCCAAGGCCTCGTCCAGGTTGAGGATGGTGCTGGCCACCAAGGCCAGCGCGGCGCGCCCGGCGCCTCCGCCCAGCTTGGCGGCATCGTCCGGCATCGCCTCGTACCGCGACCGTGCCACGTCATGGAGGCGCGCCAGGCGCGTCACCGTCGCCGGGCGCGGCTCCGTGCCCAGCACGCGCCTCAACGCCCAGCGGATGCGCGCGTCCGTCTTTTCGCCCGCCTCCTCCATGCGACCGGCCAATGCCACCGCCGCCTCCATGTACACCGGGTCGTTCAACGTCACCAACGCCTGCAACGGCGTGCTCGTCGCCACGCGCCGCGCCGTGCACAGCTCCCGGCTCGATGCGTCGAACGTCACGAACGACGGATAGGGGCTCGTGCGCCGCCAGTACGTGTAGAGGCCGCGGCGATGCCGGTCCGGCCCCTGGGCCTCCACCCATTGGGACGCGTTGTAGACGACCTGCCAGACGCCCTCCGGCTGTGGCGGCATCACCGGCGGCCCGCCCACCTTCGTGCTCAGCAACCCCGCCGCCGCCAGCGCCTGGTCTCGCACCATCTCCGCCGTCAGACGCGTCCGAGGGCCGCGGGCCAGCAGGCGGTTGCGCGGGTCCCGCCCCATCAACGCGGGCGTCGCCCGATGGTCCTGCCGGTACGTCGCCGACAACACCATCTCGCGCAGCAGCCGCTTCACGCTCCATCCCAGCTCGCCCTGGAACCGCAGCGCCAGGTGGTCCAGCAGCTCCGGGTGCGACGGCGGCAACCCGGACGATCCCATGTCCTCGACGGTCTCGACGATCCCCGTGCCGAACAGCTCGGCCCACAGCCGGTTGACGTGCACGCGCGCCGTCAGCGGGTTGTCCGGGCTCGCCAGCCAACGCGCCGCCGCGAGGCGGTTCGGCTCCCCGGGTGGCAACGGCGGAAACCCCGTGGGCGCGCCCGGCTCCACCACCTGGTCCTTCGCCAGGAAGTTGCCCCGCACGAACAACCGCGTCTCGCGCCGCGCCGCCGCCGGGCGTTCCCGCATGACCAGCGTGCTCGCGGACGGGATGGCCTCACGTTTCTTGCGCACCTCCGCGAGGCGGGCCTGCGTCGCGGCCCGCTCCGGCGAGCCCACCAGCTCCGTCCATGCAGCGTCCGACGACGCCGACACCTTGAAGTGATGCACGATGGAGCCCTTGGTCTCGGCGTCGAAGATCTCGTGCTTGAGGTGCAACCGGAGCGTGTCGCCCGGTGCCACCCGCACGGGTTCCTTGGGGACGAACACCAGCCAGCGCGGCCCGAACAACTTCGGGAACGCGCCGCCGCCGGCCCAGCCCGGCCGAAGGCTCTCCTCGGGGTCATACGGCCCGGCGAGGTCCGGCGCATACGCGGCGGCGAACTGCACCACTTGCATGCCCGTGGGGATGGGCCTTGCATCCCGCTTCTTGGGCGCGGCCTTGCCCGCCTTCTTGGCCTCGGCCTCAAGCCGCGCGTCCTCCTCCGCCATGGCCCGGTTCGCCGCCTTCACCGCCTCCGCCTCCACCTTCGCGGCCGCCATGCGCGCCGGGTTCTCCACCTCCATCCACAGGTGCCCCACGACCGCGCCGTGCTCGGGCAGCTTCTTGGGGTCGGCGTTGCGCGGCAGGATGTCGAGGCGCAGCGCCGTGAACGCCGTCTCCGGCCCCAGGGTCATCACGAAGGTCGCGCCGTTCGGCACCGTGCCCTCCACGCGCACCTCGTGTCCGTCCACCTGGAACGTCGCGGACTTCGGCCCCTGGATGGAGGCGGGCGGCAGGGGCCGCCAGGCATCCCGCGCCACCAGCGGCAGCGCCGCGTCATTCAACTTTGCACGCAGCTCGGCCGCCTCGCGGTCCAGCGCTTCCGCCTCCGCGCGCCGCCCCGGCTCATGCGGCACGCGCAGCCGGGGGAAGTCGTCGGACATGTCCGCGTCCTCCGTCGAGTTCCACATCGCGAGAAACCGGTAGTAATCCTCGTGCGGGAAGGCGTCGTAGGGATGCGCGTGGCATTGGACGCACCCGAAGGTCGTCCCCTGCCAGACGGTCCACGTTGTGTTGACGCGGTCGATGACCGCCGCGAGCCGGTACTCCTCGTCGTCGGTGCCGCCCTCGGTGTTGGTCTGCGTGTGGCGGTGGAACCCGGTGGCCACGCGGTCGTCGATCGTGGCGTCCGGCAACAGGTCGCCCGCAAGGCAGCGCACGGTGAAGTCGTCGTAGCGCATGTCCTCGTTCAAGGCGCGCACCAGCCAGTCGCGCCAGGGCCACACCTCGCGCCCGTTGTCCTTCTCGTAGCCCTGCGTGTCCGCGTAGCGCGCCAGGTCCATCCACATCGCCGCCCAGCGCTCGCCGTAGGCCGGCGACGCCAGCAGCCGGTCCACCGCCTGCTCCGGCGTCTCCTCCCCCTTCTCCAGCCTGCGCAACTCCTCCTCCGTGGGCGGCAGGCCCGTCAGGTCGAAAGTCGCGCGCCGCAGCCACTGCGCGGGCGGGGCCGGGCGCGAGGGCTTCAGCTTCTCCGCCTCCAGCCGCGCCAGCACGAAGCGGTCAAGGGACGACCGCACCCAACGGCCATCCTTCACGACCGGCAACGGGCGCGGCTCCGGCCGAACGAACATCGGGTGCGCACCCCAGCGCGCGCCCTGCTCGATCCACCGCCCGAGCGTCGCCACCTCGGCCGGGGACAACCCCTTGCCGTCGCCATGTTCCTTCGGCGGCATGTGGTCGTCGTCCGAGGGCGGAAGGGTGATGCGCCGGTACAACTCGGACGCGACGGGCTTCCCGGGCACCACGGTGGGGCGCCCGGACTTGCCGGACGCGAG
>JBJSZF010000399.1:0-3899 GCA_046090125.1 Verrucomicrobiota bacterium | reverse complement strand
GCAAGGCCCCATCCTCACGATGGAACAACGTCAGCGTCACCACCTCGTCCACCGGCACGATCTTCGCGTAGCACAACGCCGCCGGGAACAACTCCCGGAACGCGGCCAGCCCCGCCTCCAGCCGCCCCCGTGCGCCCGTGCCATCCGCCACGATGAACGGAAGGTCCGCCGCCGCACCGGCCGCACGACGCGGTTCCTCCAACCCGGCCCAGGCCTGCACCGTGCCCTCGCGTCCGTCCCGGGCGTCCGGCTCCACCGCCACCACCCATTCGCGGCCCGCCGCGACATCCGCCGGAATGCG
This sequence comes from Verrucomicrobiota bacterium, assembly GCA_046090125.1. GTDB lineage: Bacteria > Verrucomicrobiota > Verrucomicrobiia > Limisphaerales > UBA9464 > UBA6176. The sequence goes on along the minus strand of JBJSZF010000399.1, from coordinate 3,598 downwards.
GACCGCCAACGTCCCCGCCCCGCGCATCACCACGTCCTGCCCGTCCATTTGGGACGAATCCACGCCCCATTCGCCGCCAGCCTTCGCGGGATTCGCGCTGGCATCCGGACTCAACGAACCCGCCAGCAGCGGGCCACCCAACGACGTCAGCAACCGATGCAATCGCGCGTCGGCCTCCGAGGGGCCCGCGCCCGGCCCCTCCGCCATCAAGCGCGCCACCTCGCGCGCCAAGCCGGGTCGCGCCGACGCGTCCGCCGCCATCCAACGCGCCAGGACCGACCCCTGCGGGATCGGTGCCGCAAGGTCCCCGGTTGGGCCCGCTGGCTCCGTGTAGAAGTGCCAGACCCCCGCGTTCCCGCGCGCGTCCGAATGCGGGTTGCCCGCCCAAAGGTCCGTCGAAACCTCCCGAGCCAGATCCCATGACCGCGAGGCGTCCGCCTCGTCCACGAGCTTCCATTCGACCCGCGTGAGGTCGCACGAGTGATTGCCGTCGCGCGCCCCGATGACCACGGAGACGAGGTCGCCGGTGCGCACCACGACGTTGGTCTGCGCCAGCGTCCCCTCCTTGCCGCCTTGCGCGACGCCGTTGGCCAGCCGATGCCGCGCGCCGCCCCGGCGCAACTCCAAGGACCAGGTCACGCCGTTCCCGCACTCGGGATGCGCATGGCGCACGCGGCCCTCGACGCGGAAGCGTCCCCCGACCGGCGCCAGCCATCCCGCCGCGACGTTCAGGTTTGGCGACGGATGCAATGCCACGCTGTGCGGCGTCATCTCGCCCGGCACGCGAACCGCCTTGTCGGATTCATTCGCGGTGACGCTCGGGGTTTCCGGGCGGCCCAGCGACTTCACGAAGTCATGCCCTCCCACGGAAGCGATCCGGTTGGTCAGGTGGCCCGTCACCGTCAGCGGGCCGGACGGGCCGATCCCTAGGTAATCCAGCCAAGGGGCGAGGTCCGCGGGTTCGATCCCCGCAGCCCGAGCGGCCGCCGTCATGCTGGGTTCCACGCCACGTTCCACCAGGTCGGCGGCCTTCAGGTACTTGTCCGCCACGGCCACGAGCCTTGCGCGCCGGGCTTCGGCCGAGGCCACGGCCCCGCGAAGGTCGCGCAGCAAAAGGTCGGGACGCCCCGGCGCGACCAACCTCGGCCGCACCCAACGCGCCACGTCGCCCCCGGAGCCGTCACCGGCATCCCCCGTCCACAAGTGGACGACGACGTCCGCGCGGTTCGTGCCCTCGGGCAGCTTCACCCGCAGTTCCTGCCGGGCCACCACGGGCTGCATCGGCTCCATCCACGCGGACGGTCCGCCCTTCTTCCCGATGTGGCCCACGGGGCTGAACTTCCACAACGCCTTCTGCCACCCGCCAATCCACTGCGCGATCGCGGGTGCATCCGACGGTCCTGAGGTCCCGGCGCGGGCGCGCAAGCCCTCCATCAGGGCTCCGCCGTCGCGCCCGTCCAACGTCGTCGCCAGCAACGGAAGGTAGCGTGCGCTCAGCGAGCGTTGGCCGGCCACGGACGCCCAGGTCGCCCGACCCGCCTGCACCTCCGTGCGCGATTCCAAGATGGCCCGAAGGTACGCCTCCACGGGCAGCCGGCCGCCCTCGTTCGTGTCGAAGACAATCCCTTGGAGGTTCACGCGGTCCGCGCCCTTCGCCTCCGTATGCCGGCGGTACAAGCCCCGGATATCGGAAAGCAACGCCTCCGTCTGGTCGCGGCGGGTGGTGTGGGGCGAGAAGCGGACGCCATCGGGCAACAGCACGAGGTGTGCAGCCACCTGCTTCGCGGCGTCGAGGTACTTGTCCAGCAAGGCCGGGGACATGACGAGGGATTGCCCCGTGTTGACGAAGCCCTCGCCGGCCGCGCCATCCACGGGGAACTCCCTCGCCGGGTCCAGCGTGGCGACGCCGGTGAGGTCGTGCAGCGTGTGCGTGTACTCCGCGTTGGACAGACGACGCAGCACCACCGGGCCGGGATCGCCCGCCTGCTCAAGGCCCAGCTCCTCGATCAGGGAGCGGCACCAACCCAGCAGCCGCGCCCGCGCCTCGGGACCCAACTGGGGCTTGTCCTTCGGCGGCATCTCGCCCAGCTCCACCTGCTCGATCACGGACTCCCACACCTTGGTGTCCTTGCGATGCTCGCCACCAGCCAGCAATCGCTCCAAGTCCAGCTCGCCCTTCTGCTTCTCCGTCGAGTGGCACCCCAGGCAAAACTCCTGGAGCACCGGGCGCACCGCGTCCACCGAGGCCGCCGCGCGGAGGCCTGCCTGGCCCGGCCCAAGGCCCAGCCAGCATGCTCCGGCCGCGAGCGCCACGACGACGCGCACGGCCCCGGTCACGTGTCTCATCGCCTGGGTTTCCCGACCTGCCAACGTCTTCATCTTCTTCCTGTCGTGGGACCTGGTGGGCCCGTGATTCCTTGCGATTGATGGATCGTGCCGGGCGTGTCAGCGACGAGGCCGTGGCTCGGCTGCGGGGACGTTCGTGGGGACCGGCAGCACGGCCGGGGCCACCGGCCGACTCCGTTGGTACAATCCCGGAGCCAACGCGGGCGCGGGTTTCGCAGCGGGGGCCGACGAACGCCACATCCTGGCCCCGAGGTACAAGGCTCCCAGCACGGCCAAGCCGAGTAGTACGGGGAACAGCACCGTGAGGGGAACGCGCGACGCCTGCAGCATGACCCAGTCCAGTGCCCCCTGCCGCGTTCCGGCCAACGCCGGAGGCCTTCCACCGCCCGGGCCCGCCTTGAGCTCGTCCTGCAAGGCCCCCACCACCGCCGCCGCGTCGAGCTTCAGGTGGGTCGCATAGGTCCGGACGAATCCCTTGATGTACACGGGTGCCCCGAACGCCTCCCAGTCGCCCGCCTCCATCGCGCGGATGTAGTCCGACTTGATGTTCGTGGCATTGGCCACCTCGGAAATGCCGAGGCCCCTGACTTCGCGTGCAACGCGCAATTGTTCTCCAACGGCGGCCATCCATGCTTGTTAAACCGTCGAAGGCCCCTCGTGCAATCCCGGCCTCGTCCATGACCCAGCCCCGGGCTCGTCCGGCCCGCCTTGCGGGATCGCAACCGTTGCCCCGGTTGGGGGGCAGGCCCGCCGTCCTGGACGTCGGGCGGCAAACGATTTCACATGCGTGCATTGGAATTGCCCGTTGACAGGCAGGCGGTGTGTTTGGTTGCCTTTCCCCTCTTTGGGGACCGAGAAAGCGAGAAACTATGTACGCAGTTCTGGAGACGGGCGGGAAGCAATACCGGGTGGAAGCAGGCGACCTGCTTGAGATCGAGTCGATTCCGGCAGAGGCCGGTGCGGCCCACGTTTTTGATCGGGTGTTGTTGGTGAGCCGTGACGGCCAGGTGTCCGTGGGACAACCACTGGTCGCCGGGGCCAAGGTGACGGCCGACGTCGTCGAGCACATCCGTGGCGACAAGAAGATCGCCTTCAAGTTCCGCCGCCGTAAGGGCTACCACCGCACCGTGGGCCATCGCCAAGAACTCACCGTCGTCAAGGTTCGTGAAATCACGGCTTAGGCCGCTCTTTCCTCTCCTCCACTCCTCCACCCTCATCCACGACTCTTTCCTATGGCACACAAGAAGGGACA
>JBJSZF010000398.1:0-11277 GCA_046090125.1 Verrucomicrobiota bacterium | reverse complement strand
GAGACAACCACTGCAAACCTTGGCCCGCCCCGGGGAAGGGCGGAGCTCGAGCCAAACCTCCAAACCTCCTCCGGGGCGTCGCCTTCCTGGGGACGCCGCCCGAAGGTTCCCGGCTCATCGTCCTTCCACTCGCCGAGCAGTTGGGCCAGCTGGACACGGGTCAACGGTGGCGGGTTGTCCGCAGTCGGTTCCTTTTTCACTCCGGCGGGCCTATTGGGCTAGCCGTTGACCCCTCCAGCCCCTCTTCCCCGGAAATCCGCGAAGAACCTTTCAGGGGCTTGATGGATGTCCGTCGCCACAGGGCTTCTCGGCATTGCCTCGGCTTGAGAACCCGGGCTTTCTGGGTGGGTGCAAGCAATGAGATCCAATGTCATGGCGTCAGGGCTGGGGTGGTTGCTTGGGGTGGCTTCGGCATGGGCCGACGCGGCCCTTGAGGACCGGGCCAGCCGGTTCCTGGGCTTGCTCAACGCGGGGTATCAGGCGTTGTACCGGGTCGAGAGCGAGGCGCAATGGAAGGCCTCGACGGACGTGCGACCCGAGCACGATGCGGGAAGCGAGGTGGCCGGGAAGGCGCGTGCGGCGTTCAATGGCAATCCGGCCATCCTTCGCGAGGCGCGGGAGTTGCTGGCGCGGCGGCGGGAGCTTCCGGAGATCCAGGTCCGGCAACTGGAGCGATGTTTGTTGAATGCTGCCGAGGGGCCGATGACGAACCCGGACTTGGTGGCCCGGCGCGTTGCAGCGGAGACGGCGCAGGCCTCGGCGTTGAATGGGTTCCAGTTCAGGCTGGGAGGGTCGAACGTGGTGGCGAACGACCTCGACCGCATCCTGGCGCAATCCACGAGGCTGGAAGAGCGGCGTCTGGCATGGGAGGCGTCCAAGGCGACGGGGCCCCGGCTTCGGCCAGGCTTGGAGAAGTTGCGGGACCTTCGGAATGCCTGTGCCCGCGAGATGGGCTACAGCAACTACCTTGCGTTGCAGGTGGCGGCCTATGGGATGACGGCGGACGAGATGGTGGCGCTGAACGAGTCCTTCATGAGGGAGCTGCGTCCGCTGTACTTGCAGTTGCACACGTGGGCCAAGCATGAGTTGGCACGCCGGTTTGGGCAGCCGGTGCCGAACCGGATTCCGGCGCATTGGGTCAACAACCGATGGGCGCAGGAATGGGGCGGCATGGTGGAGGCGGCGGGCATGGACCGGTACTTTGAAGGGCGCGACCCGGCCTGGATCACGCGGACGGCCGAGGAGTTTTACGTGGGCATAGGCTTCCCCAAGCTGCCGCCCACGTTTTGGACGCGGTCGGACCTGTTCCCGGCGCGGCCCGGCGAGGCGCGGCTCAAGAACAGCCATGCGTCGTGCTGGCACGTGGATTTGGAGAACGACATCCGGTCGTTGATGAGCGTGGAGCCGAACGCGTGGTGGTTCACGACGGCGCACCATGAGCTGGGCCATGCCTACTACTTCATGGCGTACACGCGCCCCGAGGTGCCGCCGTTGCTCCGGATTGGGGCCAATCCAGCCTTTCATGAGGGCATTGGCGAGCTGATCGGGCTGGCATCGGGCCAGGTTCCCTACCTGAAGGCCAAGGGGGTTCTTCCGAAGGATTACATGCCGGACGAAGTGGCGGTCTTGCTGAACGACGCGCTGACGCATGCGGTGCCGTTCCTGTTCTGGGCTTCTGGGACGATGACGCATTGGGAGGCGGATGTGTACGCGGGGGAGCTGCCGCCGGGTGAATGGAACGTGCGCTGGTGGCGCCACGTGGCGGATTTCCAGGGCGTGGAGCCGCCGGGCGGTGTGGGATCGCGGGGCGAGGAATGGTGCGATGCGGCGACGAAGACGCACATTAACGACAACCCTTGCTATTACTACAGCTATGCCATCGCCACGGTCTTGAAGTTCCAGTTCAACGACCACATTGCGCGGACGTTCCTGAAGCAGCCGCCGCAGTCCTGCAACTACGAGGGCAACCGCGAGGCGGGCGAGTTCCTGCGGCGGATGCTTTCCGTGGGTGGGACGAGGGATTGGCGGGTGTTGCTTCGGGAGACGATGGGCGAGGACCTGAGCACGCGGGCGATGGTGGAGTACTTCAAGCCGTTGCGAGGGTGGCTGGCCGAGCAGAACAAGGGCCGGAAGATCGGGTGGGATTAGCCGGGTGGGCGCGTCGTGCGGGTGAGGTCGTCGATGGCCCAACGCCGGAAGCGCGGGCGTTTCCAGCCACGCCACCATGCTCTGGCTTTGCGGGACCACTCCATTTTCCGAGTCCATGTTGCCGACCAAGTCGGGGAGCATCGTCTTGGGGCCTGCCTTGAAATCCGGGCTTGATGCGGGCAATCGGCGGGCGTTGTCTTGCGTTGAGTTGGTGCGGGAGGGGGGAGCGCCCCGAAGATTCCATGAAGACATTGCAAGGCGGGACGCGCGCGCAGGGTCGCGGCGGCTTCACGTTGATCGAGTTGCTCGTGGTGATCGCGATCATCGCGATCTTGGCGGGTATGTTGTTGCCGGCGCTGGGCAAGGCCAAGACGAAGGCCCAAGGCATCCTGTGCATGGGCAACCATCGCCAGCTCATGCTGGGCTGGAACATGTACGCCGGCGACAACGGCGATAACCTCCCCTTTGCCTATTCCAACGACGACAACCCCAACACCTCCGACGGCGCATGGGTCCAGGGCATCCTGGACCTCAACAATCCCGCCAATCCGGACAACTGGGATCCCAAGCATCTTCGGCAAAGCCCGTTGGCCAAGTACACGGGGGGGTCCCTTGGCATTTGGAAGTGTCCGGCGGATCGTTCCATGGGCGTCAACTCGGCCAAGGCGAAGGTCCCCCGCGTGCGCAGCATGTCGATGAGCATCTGGACGGGCGGCAACCGCGGCACCGATGGCGGCTGGGGCGCACGATGGCGGGTGTTCAACAAGATGGGCGACGTGAACAACCCGGGCCCCGCCAACACCTACGTGCTGCTCGACGAGCGCGAGGACAGCATCAATGACGGGTTTTTCGTCGTGTGGATGGATGGCTACCCCACGCCTTCGACTACGAAGATGGTCGATTTCCCTGCCAGCTATCACAACCGCGCCGGGGGCTTCTCCTTCGTGGACGGCCATGCGGAGATTCGCAAGTGGGTGGATGCGCGCACCACGCCGCCGATCAACAAGGCCCTCCAGCTCAACGTTCCGCAGCCCAACAACGTGGACATCGTCTGGATGCAGGACCGGGCCACGCGGCTGAAGTAACGGCCCCGGCCCGCGTGGCCGAACCTCATGCCCGGCGGGAAGGCCTGCGGGTCCCGAAGGAATGTCAGACAACCGCCAAGGGGGCGGTGATTGGAGCGACGTCACGGGTGCCCGGTTCCTCGCCAGCCTTTCCGCGCTTCTCGCTCCCCGCTTCTCGTCCCACGCCACTCATCCTAGAAACGGCAGTCGAAGAGGATTTCAAAGCGAGCAAAGGGCCCTCCCATCCGGGAGGATGGGCTCACGGGCAGGAACCCAAGGGCTCACCCTGCGAGTGAGGTCGTGGTGGGCTCGACGCGGCTGTAGGCTGGGTCCCCTGACCCGGCGCAACGGGCATGCGGCATCGCCATGGCCGCGTGAGGGCACGCGGCCTACAGACTGCCCAACTGCCGTTTCCAGGCTCATCCCTGCGGCAGGCCCGGTGGCGCTACCATCACCCGGGCGCGCGGTTGCACTTTGCGGGGTTCCGTAGTTACCTCATGCGCGAAGCCAGGGGAGGGTTCCCCGTCTTTTCGCTCATCATGGCCGTTTACACCGCAGCAAATCGTCACAAGAGGGCGCGCGTCAGCGCGGGCCTCTTGATGTATCGCGTGGTACACGGGCGCGTGGAGGTCTTCATCGCGCATCCGGGCGGCCCGTGGTTCCCGAACCGCGAACTCGACGTTTGGACGATTCCCAAGGGCGAGCTGGAGGAGGGCGAGGACTTGCAGACGGCTGCCATCCGGGAGTTTCAGGAAGAAGTGGGGATCGTTCCCAACGGTCCGTATCTCGAGCTGGGCTCCATCAAGCAAAAGGGCGGGAAGACCGTCCATGCATGGGCTTTTCGGGGTGATTGGAACGAAAGCCAGCCTATCCGCAGCAATCGCATCCAGGTGGAATGGCCGCCGGGATCGGGCCGTTGGGGCGACTGGCCCGAGGTGGACCGCGCCGGCTTCTTTAGCCTGCCCGAGGCCCGAGAACGATTGAAGTCCAGCCAACACCCGTTGCTGGATCGACTGGTCACCGCCTTGGGGCTTGCGGATGTCCCGTCTGGATTCGGTCGTTAAATCCCTTCATGGACGACGGGACCCCGCCCCTGAAATTGCAGGCTGTTTGGCCCGGGGCGATGTCCTCCCTCAATCCCGGGTCCAGAAGTCGATGACGAAAACGTCCGCGACGAGCGGCTTCACGAGCTTCCCAAACTCCTGGTGGTCCGGATGGACGAGGTAGGCGTCGCGGTCCTTCTCCGATCCAAACGTCAGGATCCATCCGTGCGTGCAGCCCTTGTTGAGGCCCTCGGGGCTGTTGTTCGTGCCCATTCCAGTCCCTGGATCTGCGGAATCTTGCCCTTCAACCCGGCGAACGCGTCCTCGACCTTCTTCACGTCGGCGGGCGTCGCCGAATCCTTGAACTTGAACGACACGACGTGGCGGAGCCGCGACTTGCCCTTCTTGGGTGCCTGCGCGACGACGGCCATGCACAACGACAGGGCGATCACGCCCATAATTCCAGCGACGAGGTTTTTCATGGGCGAAAGGGTGCCGCAATCGGCGGGAAGGTGGGAAGGACGGATGCGGCCGGGCTCGCCGTCCTGCCTTGGGCAAGGGACCCTGCGTCCATGTTTCCTGTTTTGAGGCCTGTTTGGGCGATGGCCTGTGGACTGATGGTTTCGTTGGCCGAGGCCGCCACGCCCGCATGGCGCAACACCATGCCCATCCCGCGCCCATTGCCCGGCTCCACGAACTTCCACTTCTCCTTGTACGCCAGCCCGTCCGACCCGCGTGAGCTGGAGTCCCTGCTGCGGGCGTTGCAGTCCACGGGCCTTGCCAACGCCCTCGACCCCGGGCCATCGGCCGTGGCGGGCTCGCGGGCGGCGTTCGAGGTGCTGGCGCGCCAGGGATGGCCCGTGATCCTCTATCCGCCCGATGGCGGCCGCATGCAGCTCGAAGGCGGCACGAGCGTGTTGAACGCCGAGGACGAGGCGGCGGTTCGCATCCTCGATGGCGCGGGCGTGTTCAGCGCCATCCAACTGGGCGAATGGGGCTATCACTATCACCGCCTGCGGACGGACGAAGGCTGGATGAAGGCCGTGTTGGGCGCGGACTTCGATTCGATGAAGGGCCGCTTCCTGAAGCCCAAGGGCGGCGCGGGCTACGACCCCATCCCCGCCAACCGCCGCGAGGCTCACGACCAACTGCGCCGGTACTTCCTTTGGCATCGTCAGGCCAAGGGCGGGCGCGTCATCAGCGTCACGGGACATTCGCATTACGAGTGCTATGCCGCCGAATGGGGCGCGTCCGCCGTCGGGTTGGAAGTCGGGGAGAACATCGGTTTCACGCAGTCGAAGTTTGCGTTCGCGCGCGGCGGGGCCCGCCAATGGAACCTGCCGTGGACGGTGCAGATGAGCCCGTGGTTTGGGAACGCGGTGACCACGCGCGGTCCGCTCAACACGAATGGCCCCACCGCCACGGGCCTCGACGCCGGGCATTCGCTGAGCCTCTGCCTGCGAGTGTGGCGTCATGCGTGGTTCGCCGGCGCGGCCATGGTCACGCCCGAGAACAGCTCCAACAGCTTCTTTGAAACGGGCCAGGAACCCTGGGACCTCACGGCACATGGTCGCGCGGCGGCGGCGGCGTTCGCCTTCATGCGTGCTCATGACCGCGGCAACCCGCACACCCCGTTGCTCGTCGTCCTCGACCACCTCGCGGGCTACAACGGCTACACGGGGCTTTCGTGGGGCGTCTTGCCTCGCACGGCCGCCGACCAGGAGGTGGCCGACCTGTTGGAGGTGCAGTTGTTCGACGGCCCGAAGCGATTGCCTGTTCCCGGCAACCCGCCCAATCCCGAGGCGGGCTACCTGCGTCCGACGCCGCACGGCGAGCTGTGCGACGTCGTGCTTTCCACGGCGACCGGGGCGTTCATGGGGCGCTACCCCGTGATCCTGTTGGCGGGCGAGATGGAACTCGGGCCGGGGTTCGTCCAGGAACTGGAGACGGCCCTCGCGGCCGGCAGCCGTCTGCTGGTGCATCCGCGCCACGTGAAGGCCCTGGCTCCCGCCGCGTGGGAACGCCTCCAAAAGGCGGGCGCCGTCGAGGTGATCGCCGAGTCCACGCATGCCATCACCCGACGTCCGGCGGCGATTCCCGACGAGCGCCTCGCTCGGATCGCCCGCGAACACCTGCCGCTCACCGTCGAGGGCGATCCCGTCCAATGGCAGGTCAATCGCAACGCGACCGGCTGGGTGGTGGAGTTGGTCAACAACGACGGCGTGGTGAAGTCGGGACGAACGCCCGCGCGCACGTTTCCCGAGGTGGTTGCCAAGGTACGCGTGCGAATCCGGGTCGGCCCGTTCGCGGCGCGGGAATGGACGACAGGTCGCCGGTGGGGCGCGACGGACGCGGTGGAGGTGGACGTTCCGCCGGGGGAGAGCCGGTACGTGGAATGGGCGTGCCCGTAGGGTGCGCATCTTGGCGGTTGGCGCAGGTCGCCCGCCGCGCCAGCCTCGCCGCACAGCAAGATGAAGACGATTCGGCTCGGCTTGGTCGGGATGGGCAACATTGGGCGACACCACGCGGGCTACCTGCTGGATCGCAAGGTGGGCCGGTGCGAGCTGGTGGCCGCGTGCGCGACGTCGGCGTCGCGGCTGGAGCCGTGGGTGGCGAGGGGCGTCCGGCCGTGGACGGACGCCGGCGACCTGATCCGGAGCGGCACGGTGGACGCCGTGTTGATTGCCACGCCGCATTACTCGCACACGTCGCTGGGCATCGCCGCGCTGGAGGCGGGCCTGCATGTGATGGTTGAAAAGCCCGTCTCCGCCCACAAGGCGGACGCCGAGCGCCTGCTGGCCTGCGCGGCGGCGCACCCGTCGCAGGTCCTAGCGGGGATGTTCCAGCTCCGCGTCGAGCCCCGTTACCAGCGCATCCGCAGGCTCCTTGCCGACGGCGAGCTGGGGCGCGTGGTTCGGGTGAACTGGATCAACACCGACTGGTTCCGGACGGAGGCCTACTACGCGAGCGGCGGGTGGCGTGCCACGTGGAAGGGCGAGGGCGGCGGCGTGTTGCTCAACCAATGCCTCCACAACCTCGACGTCCTGGGATGGCTGCTGGGCAGTCCCTCGCGCGTGCGTGGCTTCTGCGGGTTCGGGCGTCACCATGCGATCGAGGTGGAGGACGAGGTGACGGCGTACCTGGAGTATCCGGGCGGCGCGACGGGCGTGTTTGTGGCGAGCACGTCGGAGGCGCCCGGCACCAACCGCCTGGAGATCGTGGGATCACGCGGCCGGCTCGTGCTGGAGGACGGGCGCCTCCGGCTGACGCGCAACGAGGGCGACATGCTCGACTTCCTGCGCACGGCCAAGGGCGGGTTCACCAAGCCGGACGTGTGGAACGTGGAGATTCCCTTCGAGAACGCCGTCGCGCCCCATGCCCAGCTCATGGAAAACTTCGTCGCCGCCATCCTCGACGGCGCACCGCTGATTGCGCCGGGCTCGGACGGCGTGCTCTCGGTGGAGTTGGCGAATGCCATCGTCTTCTCCGCGCTGGAGGGTCGCGAGGTCGCGCTGCCGTTGGATGGCGCGGCGTGGGAACGGCGGCTCCAGGCCTTGATCGAGTCGTCGCGTCACGAGAAGAAGGTCGTCGTGGGTGGTACGGACGACTTCGCGGCGTCGTTCCGGCGGTGAGACGCGGCGCTTCCGATGGGTCCGCGCTGGCGGGGAGGGATGGATTGGTGCTTCAACCCCAGCGGCGGGCCGCGCTAGGTTTCGGGAATGAAATCCACCTCCTTCACGCGCCGGGCGTTCCTGCGGCGTGGTGCCGCCGTGTCGCTGGCCTTCCCCATGGTTTCGCGGCTTCGCGTGTTGGGCGCGAACGGGCGGCTGAACATCGCCGCCGTCGGCGTCGGGGGTAAGGGAGCGACGGACGTCACCAAGGTGGGCGGCGAAAGCATCGTGGGATTGTGCGACGTCGATGCGGGGCGGCTGGCACAGATGGGCGGGCGGTTTGGGTCGGCGCGGCGCTTTGCGGATTGGCGGGAGATGTTTGACGCGCTGGGGAGCGGGATGGACGCAGTGACGGTCTCGACGCCGGACCACATGCATTTCCCGCCGGCGATGGCGGCGGTTCGGATGGGCAAGCACGTGTACTGCCAGAAGCCGTTGACGCACACGGTGGCGGAGGCGCGGGCGTTGACGGAGGCGGCGCGTAAGGCCCGCGTGGCGACGCAGATGGGAAACCAAGGCATGGGGCACGGGCCGCTGCGGCGCGAGGCGGAGCTGGTCCGCGCGGGCGTGTTGGGCACGGTGCGGGAGGCGCACGTGTGGACGGACCGGCCGGGTGCCTTTTGGCGGCAGGGTTTGCAACGGCCGACGGCGTCGGGGCAACCGCCCTCCGGGCTTTCCTGGGACCTCTGGCTGGGCGTGGCTCCCCGGCGTCCCTACGCGGCGGGCTACCATCCGTTTGCATGGCGCGGCTTCTGGGACTTTGGAACCGGGGCGCTGGGCGACATGGGTTGCCACTTGGTCAACATCCTGGCCCTCGCGTTTCACCTGCGCGAGCCGCTGACGGTGGAGGCGCAGTCGGCGGGCGGGACGGGGGAGTCGGCGCCGTTGTGGTCCTTGGTGACGTATCAGTTCCCGTCGTTGCCTGCGGCGGATGGGAAGCCCGCGCAGCCGGCGCTCAAGCTGGTGTGGCATGACGGAGGCTCGCGTCCGGACCCGTCCCTGTACGGGGGCGACCTTGGGATGACGAACGGCATCGTGTTGGTGGGCGACCGCGACACGTTGGTGACGTCGTACGAGGGCGGCGGGCGCTTGCTCAGCGGCGCGAAGGTGTCGGACTTCAAGGAGGCTCCGGAACTGTATGCGAAGCCGTCCGACTGGGAGCAAGGCCACTACGACGAATGGGTGGCGGCGTGCAAGGGGGGCAAGACGCCGCCGGCGTCACGGTTTGACGTGGCGGGTCCGGTGACGGAAGCGGTGTTGCTGGGCAACGTGGCGATTCGTTCCGGCAGCAAGATTCGTTGGGATGCGCGGCGGATGCGGACGGGCGACAAGGCGGCCGATGCGTTGCTGGCGAAGAAGTACCCGGCCGGGTGGAGGGTCTAGCGACGACGGGTTGCCATGCAGCCGTCCGCGTGTTGCGAAGGGATGCAGGCCGGGGAGATTCGGGCTCATGAACATCGACCGTGAACAGCGCGGGACGGACGGGGCTTCGGGTGACGCCAGATGGGTGCCTGTCGAGGTCGTGCGGACGTCCGGCAGCAGGGATCACGGGGGAGGCGAGGGGCCGGAAGGGGGCGGCGACGGTGGAACGGGCGGACGCGTGCGGGTGACCGTCCAAGGCGGGACCGCAAAGGTGCGGGTGGGAGGCTGCACGCGGGCGGGGTGCTGCATCGCGTGGGTGGTGTTGCTGGCCTTCGGGTTGTTGGTGGGCGTGATTTGGTTGGTGAAGGCGATTTGGGTCCGGGTGTAGGGAGGGGCGGGACCGGGGAGCGGGGACCGGGGAGCGAGAAGCGAAGGGCGGTAAACGGGAAGAGGGAGGGGGCGGAGCCAGCGCGGATCCGCCGTTAGGGCTTTGGGTTGGCCGGGGGCGTCGGCGTGGTTGGCGCAGCCGACGCGGCGGGCTTGGGGGAATCCATCGACGGGGAGTGATGAGGTGCAGCGGGTTCCGCGGGCTTCTTGGGATCCTCGGTGGGGACATCATCGGCAAGGCGGCGGCGGTCGCCTCCGACGACGGCGACCTCGCCAGCCTCGCTGATGCGGAGCTGGGGGCGTTTCTCGGCGAAGACGTAGGTACGACGGGCGAGGAGCGTGCCGTCGGGGCCGATTTGGTGGTAGCGATAGGAGGAAGCGTCGAATTGGTGGAGGACGTGGAGGCGGGACTGGCGGTCGATGGAGCAGGCAGGGCGGTTGAAGGAGACGGTGCCGCCGAGAGGGGTGGTATGGATGTTGCCGGATTCGTCGGCGTCGGTGACGCGGATATAGAGGCGGGCCTCGCGCAAGTGGGTGACTTGGCACAGGAGATACTTGCGGGCAACGGGGTCGTCGGAACCCGGGAGGAGAACCCCGAAGTCCTTTTCCCAGAGCTTGGCACCCCGAACGACTTCCAAGGCGGTCTCGGGGCTGCTGAACTCCGAGCCATCCGGCCGACGGATGGTGGCGGAGAGCCGATAGCGGCCGGGGCGGCTGAGGTCGAAGAACGGTTGGACGTCGAGGCGGACGGTGCCGCGGGTGGAGGATTCGAGGGAGAACTCGCCGGGGTCGGGGCCGTCCCCGAGGCGGTTGACGACGGAGCCTCCCAGGGCCTCAACGTTGAAGCGGAGCCAGCCGGGCTCCTTGCCGAAGGTGGCCTTGCTGCCGGAGAAGTTGGCGATGCGGAGAGCGGCCTCGATGGGTTCGCCGACGAGGAAGACCTCCTGGGGGAGGAGGACTTGGACCTCGATTTGTGCGAGGGCCCGAGCGAAGGCGAGGCAGGCGAGGAGGAATGGAAGGAAGGTCTTCATGGGACGCTGGGAGTGCAGACGTTCCCGCCGTTGAATGGCTTCAGCGGCCTTCGCCGAGGCGCTTGGCAAGGCGTTCGGGAAGGCCGGCCTCGCGGATTTTTCGCTGGGCGGTGGTGACGTCGTATTCGAGGCGGCGAAGCTCTATGGTTTGGCGCGCGAGGTCGTACACGACATAGCCCGCGCGAGGGTCGCCATCGCGGGGCTGGCCCACGGAGCCGACGTTGACGAAGTACTTCTTGCCGGGCTCGACCTTGAGGCCTGCCGGGTAGTAGGTGCCGCCGGTCACGCCCACGCCCTTGACGAATGCGAGGGGCACGTGGGTGTGGCCGAAGAAGCAGACGGACGTGTTTTGGTACGTGAAGGAGGCGGCGGCCTGGAGCTTTTCAAACACGTAACCCCAGCGCTCGGGGACGTCCAAGGTGGCATGGACGATGGAGAAGGTGGCCACTAGGCGGCGATACTTGAGGTCGCGGAGCCACTTCCGGTCATCGGCCGTGAGCTGGTTACGGCTAAAGGGCACGGCATCGGCGGCGGCGTCGTTGAAGCCCTAGGGGTCATCAGTGCTGCCGAT
>JBJSZF010000397.1:0-1598 GCA_046090125.1 Verrucomicrobiota bacterium | reverse complement strand
GTATGGCGCGGGCGAGTGCCTGGCCCACGGCGCGACGGGCAGCCCGGAGTCGTTGCGTCGGGCGAGGAAGGCGTTTGAGGCGCTTCGCTTCCTCCAGGTGGTGACGCAGGGCGGCACACCCGCGCCGGACCGCGGCTACGTGGCCCGCACCATCCGGCCCGTGGAATGGCCCGACCCGAACGTCGGCCGCATCGAGGGCGACCGGCAGGAACAGAGGCGCGACGCGCTGTGGAAGGCCTACGAGCCCCGCTGGCCGCGCAGCGCCGATGGCAAGTGGTTCTGGAAGGGCGACACCAGCAGCGACGAGCTCGACGGGCACTTCTTCTTCTACGCGCTTTACCACGACCTGTGCGCCAAGGACGCCGGCGAGAAGGCGCGCGTGCGCCAGGTGGTGAAGGACCTCGCGGACCACCTCGTGTCGCACGACTTCTCGCTCGTGGACGTGGACGGCAAGCCCACGCGCTGGGGCGTGTATGGGCCGTCGCAGATGAACGGCAACCCCCAGTGGTGGGTGGAGCGCGGGCTCAACTCCCTCAGCATCCTGTCCTACCTCGCCGTCGCCGCGCACGTCACCGGCGAGGCCCGCTATTGGGACATCGCCATGGAGCTCGTCCAAAAGCACGGCTATGCCCAGAACCTCATGTTCCCCAAGGTCCACCAAGGCCCCGGCTCCGGGAACCAGTCGGACGACGAGATGGCGTTCATGTGCTTCTACAACCTGGTGAAGTACGGCCGCGACGCCGCCGTGGTGAACCAGGCCCGGTACTCGTTCTTCCAATACTGGGCGACCGAGTCGCAGGAGCTGAACCCCTTCTTCCACTTCGCCCATGCGGCCATGAACAACGGCCAATCCATCACCAGCGTCTGGGGACGGTTCCCCGTCTCGCCTTGGGACGGCTGGCTGGAGGACGCGCGCGCCACCTTGCAGGGATTTCCCCTCGACCGCCTCAACTGGTCGCATCGCAACAGCCATCGCCTCGACCTCGTCCTCCTCGGCCAGGTGCACGGCAAGGACCTTTATCAACCCGAGCGCAACGCCCGCGGCCATCGCGTCGGCGGCAAGGTGCTCCCCGTCGAGAACCGCCACTTCGGCCATTGGAACACGGACCCGTGGGACCTCGACTACGGAGGGAACGGCAACGAGCTCGCCGCCGGGACGGTGTTCCTGCTGCCGTACTACATGGGGTTGTACCACGGGTACGTGGCGAAGCCGTAGGGGGGGAAGCGGGAAGCGGGAAGCGAGCGGCGAGCGGCGAGCGGGAGCACGTGGCGGAGCCGTCTCGGCTCCGTGGAAGCGCTCGCAGCACGTGGACCCGCCGAACGCCGATCGCATGGGTGTCGCGGCTCCGAGGGACGCGCCCGCCTTTCCTTCGCTTGCGTGGGGCGGCCGCGGTGGCACGGGTGCACGTGGCTACGAGCAGGAACACGATGCTGAACGACGCCGACGTGGCGTGGATGGTGGGCATCGACCTGGCCTGGGGCGAGCGTCGGCCGGACGGCGTGGCGTTGCTGGAGGCACGGCGTGACGCCGTGACGTGGCGCACGGGCGGCTTGGTCCAGGGGGACGAGGCGTTGAAGGGCTGGTTGCGCCAAAGCAT
>JBJSZF010000396.1:0-5004 GCA_046090125.1 Verrucomicrobiota bacterium | reverse complement strand
GGCCGCGCGGGCTCGATGTTGTTCGCGGGCGCGGGCGTGCGGGGCGGGCAGGTGATCGGCGCGACGGACAAGGAGGGGGCGTTCGTGACGGAGCGGCCCGTGCGCCCGGCCGACGTGGCGTGGACGGTGTACGAGGCGCTGGGGATCGATCCCAAGAAAATCCTGACGACGCCAGAGGGGCGGCCCGTGGAGATCCTGGACCAGGGCTCGGCGGTGCATGAGCTGTATGGCTGAACGTTCCAGGCGGCGGGCGGGCGCATGGGCTGCCGTCGTCGCAGGCTGCGCCGCTGCGGCACCCATGTTGGGCGAGGAGGCCAAGACGCCCGAGCCGCCCGTGCTCCGCGTGGTCCAACCATTGGGCGTGGAGCCGGGCGAGCCGGTGCGTTGGACGGTTCGCGGGCAGCGGTTGGACGGGGTGACCTCCGTCCAGGTGGCCGCGTGGCCGGGGTTCCAGGCGGAGGTGGTGTCGCGGGGCGACGCTCCCGGGATCAACGGCCTGGACGCGGCGCGCGTGGGCGACCGTCGGCTGGAGCTGAAGGCGACGGTTCCCTTGGACGCGGTTCCCGGGACCAACGCGGCGCTGGTGGTGTCCGGAACAAACGGCGTGTCGGCCGCGTTCCCGTTGGTGGTGGTGCGCAAGGGCCTCCTGCTGGGCGAGAAGGAGCCCAACGACGGCTTTCGCGATGCGCCGGGCGCGCCCGTGCCATCGGTGTTGCGGGGCGGGTTTGCGGCCAAGGGGGACGTGGACGTGTTCCGCGTCGCGGTCCCGGCGGGGCGGCGGCTGCGGGCCGAGGTCCTCGCGGAGCGGGCGGGCTCGACCTTGGATGCGATGTTGACCGTGTACGACGCGCGCCGGGCGACGGTGGCGTCGGTGGATGACACGGCGGGGCGCGACCCGGTGGTGGAGTTCGAGTCGAAGGAAGGCGGCGAGTACTTCGTGGCGGTGAGCTACGCGAACGACCAGGCGGCGCCGACGCACGATTATCTTCTGTACCTAACGCTTCCATGACGTCGAGCCATCGCAGCAGGAGCAGGCGGCCGCGCGGGATGGGGACGTTGGGCGCGTGGGTCGTTTGCGTGCTGGCGAGCCTCGTGGTGTGCCATGGCCAGGCGGCTCCGGTGTCCTATGTGCGCGACGTGGCCCCGGTGTTGCAGCGGCATTGCACGGGGTGCCATCACCCGGGCAAGCCGAAGGGCGACGTGGACCTGACGACCGTGGCGGCGATGCGTCGCGCGGGGCGGCATGGGGCGGCGGTGGTGGCGGGCAAGCCGGGGGAGAGCGTGTTGATGTCGGAGGTGAAAGGCGCGGAACCGGCGATGCCCAATGAGGGCCAACCGTTGTCGGCGGCGCAGGTGGCCTTGTTGGAGCGATGGATCTCCGAGGGCGCGACGGATGACACGCCGCCGCCGCCACCGCCGCCCACGGAGCCGCCGACGTATTGGGCCGAGCCGGTGCTGGGGGCGGTGGCGTGGTCGCCGGATGGGCGTTGGCTCGTGTTGGGCGGGCGCGCGGAGGTGTTGGTGTTCAACGCGGCTTCCTTCGCGCGGGCGCGACGGTTGCTGGGCGCGCCGAGGAAGGTGGACGCGCTTCGGTTTTCGCCAGACGGCCGGACGTTGGCGGTGGCGGGTGGCGATCCCGGGGTGCGGGGGGTGTTGCAATGCTGGGAGGTGGAGTCGGGGCGTCGGACGTGGCACGTGGAGCTTGGGCACGACTTGTTGATGGGGCTGGATTGGCATCCGGACGGGGCGCGTTTGGCGACCGGGGGAGCCGAGAAGGTGGTGCGCGTGATGGCCGCAGGTGACGGGGCGGTCTTGGCGGCCTTGCCGGTGCACTCGGACTGGGTGCTGGGCGTGGCGTGGGTGGACGATGGGCGGCGGTTGGTGTCGGGGAGCCGGGACCGTTCGTTGCGATTGCTGGACGGGGGGACGCTGCGGTTGATCGACGTGTTGAACCGGGAAGGGGAGCCGGTGGGACACGTTCAACGGCGACCGGGGTCGGAGCAGGTGGCGTTTGCGGGGGGCGAATCGCGCGTGCGGTTGTACCAGGCATTCGAGCGGCCACCGGCGGCGGATCCCGGGCAGGACCCCAATCATGTCCGGGAGTTTGACTCGTGGCCCGGCGGCTCCACGGCGTTGGCATTCAGCCCGGACGGGCAATGGATTGCCACGGCGGGCGCACCTTCCGGGGTGACGGTCCAAAAGGTGGAGGGGGGCGGAAGGGTGGCGTCGCTGGACGGGCAGGGGGCGGTGGTGTTCGGGCTCGCCTTTGATGCCACGGGCAAGCGACTCGCGACGGCGGGTTCCGATGGCAGGCTTCGGATCTTTGCGATGCCACAGGGCACCCTTGTGACGAACATCGCGCCCGTGGAGGTGCGGCGCGTTGTCGGCGGACGGTGAAGGTTGCGGTGGGACGCCGGGGAATGGGTTGGGCGAAAAGCCGATGCCCGACGGGGCCCCTCACCCGCCGGGCATCAACTGCGGCGTTCTCCCGTGGTTGGCCACCTCCTTGGCTTGCATCAGGGGAACATCCGAATGGAACGGCCAAGCGTGTCGGGGTGCAAGGACGGAAAGCCAAGCTGTTGGGGTGGGACCCAAAGGAGACGGATGGCTGGAGCAACACGCGACTCCCGCCCCCGGGGGTGGGCGCGGCACTGGAATGACCCCGTGACAAACAGCGCCAGGTCGGCCAGCGCCTGACCCAGGAACTGGCGCATCGCACCCTCGACGACGTCAACCCCGGCACCCGCCCAGCCCCTCAGCTATGCCGACCGCCGGCGGGACGCCCGGGCCGGCCCCGGCATGAAATCGAGGCCATCCTCCGCCCGCATCGCGACAGCGGCCTCTTCCTGCTCGCCTTCGCCCCGCAACACCCCCTTCCCAATCCCACCCTTCGGCCCTCGTATCACCCTAGAAACGGCAGTCGAAGAGGATTTCAAAACGAGGAAAGGGCCCTCCCATCCGGGAGGAACGGCTCACGGGCAGGAACCCAAGGGCTCACCCTGTGAGTGAGGTCATGGTGGGCTCGACGCGGCTGTAGGCTGGGTCCCCTGACCCGGCGCACTGGGCATGCGGCACCGCCATCGCCGCGTGAGGGCACGCGGCCTACAGACTTGGCGAGCCGCGAGGAGCGTCCGACAAGCTGTGGGGAGTGTCCGACAAGCGGGAACGACTGTCCGGCGAGCACAGACGACGGTTTGCAGAGCCAGAGGGAGTGTCCGGCGAGTTGAAACGACTGTCCGACGAGCTGGAACGAGTGATCGGCGAGCCGCGAGGAGCGTCCGACAAGCCGCGAGGAGTGTCCGACAAGCTGTCGGGGAGTGTCCGACAAGCCGTGGGGAGTGTCCGACAAGTTGAAACAACTGCTTGGCGAGCGCGGACGACCACTGGGTGAGCCAGTTCGGCTTGTCCGGGATGTCGGGACAGTGTTTCCCGAATCACAAACGTGGGTCCGGGACGTACCGGACACGATGAGAAGACCCATCCAGGCTGCGCTTTGGTTAAGCGTGAAACGCCGCGTCGTCGGATGAGTGCTGAC
This sequence comes from Verrucomicrobiota bacterium, assembly GCA_046090125.1. Taxonomy (GTDB): domain Bacteria; phylum Verrucomicrobiota; class Verrucomicrobiia; order Limisphaerales; family UBA9464; genus UBA6176. The sequence continues at coordinate 1,469 of JBJSZF010000396.1, read as the reverse complement.
GTTGCCTCGATTCACTGGGCCATCCTCGCGAGGACGTGGACAAGAAATTGGAGGCCAAGGCCGATGGCCGAGAACTTCACGAGGCGCAGGCCGACGTCCTTGCCCTCGCGCGTGGCGCAGCCCGTGAGAAAGAGCAATCCCACGATGACGCCCGGGCAGGTGCAGATGAGGAGGTGCAGCCAGAACATCCAGGGCGAATACCCCGCCGCCTGGCGGTCGAACCAGTTCTCCTCGGGTGGCAGCTCGGGTGGCAGTTCCTCGAGGATGGGGGGTGCTTCGTCGCTCATGACCCGGTGGTTTTGAGCCCGGTGCGTCGTGGGCTTGCAGCGTCAGAGGCCCTTGGTTGCCCAGCCCTTCCGGTAGGGTCGTTGCACAAAGGCGGTGGCCTCCTTGGAGTTGGTGAAGCGCAGCTTGGCGGCGTTCCACTCGAGGGTGACATCCCGGAACCGCGTGGCCACGGACCCCAGCAGGATGCACTCGGTGAGGGGACCGGAGTAGTCGAACGGGGTGGACGTCTTCCCCTCGCCGCGCACGGCGTTGACGAACTCGTGCCAGTGATTGGCGGAGCCCACGTCCGGCATCTTGAAGCCGGCGTACTTCTCGGCTGGAAGCAGCACCGGCCGGGCCACGTGAGGAATTACCATGACGCCGTCGGTGCCGATCAGGATGGAGCCTTGGTCGGGCAACGGGGTTTTGCCCAGCAACGCGATGACGTGTGCGGGCGGGCGCTTGCTGCCGTCGTACCACGTGACCGGGATCTTTCCAGGAACGGTCTGCCGCGTGGCGGGGAAGACGTACTCGATGACGGCGTCGGTGGCCCAGGAGTGGGCGTTGGGGGCGGCCCCGCGCGACGTGACCGACAAGGGCGCGGTGAGTTCCAACGCACCGAACACGGGGTCGAAGATGTGGCAGCCCATGTCCCCGAAGGTGCCGGTCCCGAAGTCGAGGCGCCGACGCCAGTTGCCGGGGTGATACCAGCCTTGCCCGATGAAGGGGCGGTCGGCGCAGACGCCGAGCCAGAGGTTCCAGTCGAGCCCGGCCGGGACGGGGTCGGTGCGGGAGGGCATGGAGCCGTTGTCGCCCCACTGCTTGGAGGACCAGGTGTGGACCTCGCGGACCTTGCCGATGACGCCGTCGTGGACCAGGCTGATGGCGAGCCGGTACTCGGTGGCGGAGTGGATCTGGATGCCCATCTGGGTGACCAGCTTCCTGCGACGGGCGACGGTGGCGAGCTGGCGGGACTCGTAGATGTCGTGGGTGAGGGGCTTCTGGCCGTACACGTGGACGCCGCGTTGCAACGCGGCCATGCCCTGCGGCGCGTGCATGTGGTCGGGCGTGCCGACGCAGGCGATGTCGAGGTTCTTGCGTTCTTTCCTGAGCATCTCGCGCCAGTCTTCATAGACGCGGGCGTTGGGGTACTTCCGCTTGACGTTGGCGAGCCGCGAAGCGTCCACGTCGGCCACGCAGGC
>JBJSZF010000395.1:0-3134 GCA_046090125.1 Verrucomicrobiota bacterium | reverse complement strand
CTGGGATTTGCCGAGCGAGTAGCCCAGCAAGACGGGGACCTCGTCGTGGTGCAGGGCGTCGCGACAGAAGAGCACGATGGCGTGGAGAACGTCCGGCGTGGGTGGGAAGACGTACTGCGGCCGCCCGAAGGTGGTTTCCATGACCAGGATGTCGGCGTGCCGGGGCGTGCACGGCTCGGCCGAGAGCCCGCGGCGCAGCTTGAAGTCGCCGGTGTAGAGCAGGGATTGGCCGTCGGCCTGGAGCCATGCCATGGCGGAGCCCAGGACATGGCCGGCCGGCAGGAGCGTCAATTGCGCGTCGCTCCCGGCCCCTTGGCGTGGGGTACGGAGGCTCACCGCCTCGTGGAAGGGCAGGACATGCTCCGTGCGTTCCCCCCCGACGCGGGCGCGCATGAGGCGGCGGGTGGGCTCGGTGAGGAACACCTCGGCGTGGGCCCCCGTGTGGTCTGCATGGGCATGGGTGACGACGACGGACTCGCCGGGGCCGATGGGCTCGTGCGGATCCATCCAGAGACCCAGGAAGGGAAAATGGAGTCCGCCACGCTGCAATCGAAGGTCCAGTGCGCCCACGCCGAAGGGTAGCGCGGGAAGGCCCGGGCGTCTCGCGGCGCGGCACTGCTTGGGCGTGCCGGGCAGATTTGGTGTTGATCGAACGGCATCGAAGCGTGGCTAATCCGCCAACGAGGGGCATGTCATCGGGTCCAAGGATTGCCATGGAAAACAACAAGTCCGGGAGGCGTCGGGCCGGGGCTGTCGAAGGACGAGGGCGCCGCGTTGGCACGTCCTGCGTCCGGGGCGCTTTGTGGATGGGCACGGCGACGACGTGGTTGGCCGTCGCCTTGGGGTGGTCTGGGTCCTTGCCCGGGGGCATATGGATGCACGGTGTCTTGCTGGCATCCCTGGCGTTGATGGCCGGCGTGGCATGCTGGGGGGGCTTGCAGTGTGTCCAACGCTGGGAGCACGAGCGGAGGGAAGCGCAGGCTCGCGAGGACGGCGAGGTTGCGGCCGGGTGGCGCGTGGACATGGCGGCGGACCTTGGGCACGAGCTTCGCACGCCCCTTCACGGGGTCATCGGGATGCTATCCCTGCTCCGGGATACACCGATGGACACGACGCAGGCAGACTACGTGGACGGGGCGCTGAACTCGGCGAACCACCTGATGGCGGTCCTCAACAACGTCGTGGACCTGTCGCGGATCGAGGCGGGCCGCATGGAGTTGCACCTGGAGCCGGTGGACTTGGCCCGGATGGTTCGCGACCTGGGCGGCTTGGCGAGCCCGATGGCCAAGTCCAAGGGGCTGCGCTTCCACACGCGCGTGGACGACGCCGTCCCGCGATGGGTGCGGATGGATGCCACGCGGGTGCGGCAGGTGTTGTTCAATCTGTTGTCAAACGCCGTGAAGTTCACGGACCGCGGCGAGGTTCACCTGACGTTGACGCTGGGCGGTCCGGCGCCGGCCGGCGAGGGCTTGCTGCGCTTCGAGGTGAAGGACCATGGCGTGGGCATGGATGGCCCGACCGTCGCGTCGTTGTTCCAGCGTTTCGCGCGCGGCGCCGGGACGCCGGGGCGGCGCACCGAGGGTGCGGGCCTTGGCCTCCAAATCTCCCTCGCCTTGGCCCGCTTGATGCGCGGCGACATCCTGGTGACGAGCCAACCGGGGGTCGGGAGCACGTTCGAGTTGGTGTTGCCATGCGAGCCCTGCACCGAGCCCGAGGCGCACTCGGCGCGCAACGGGGTGATCGTGGCGGCAGCCGGTACACTCCGTGTGTTGGTCGCGGAGGATCATCCGGTCAACCGTCGATACATGGCCGCGCTGTTGGCCCGGATGGGCCATGAGGCCGTGATGTGCAGCCATGGCGCGGAGGCCGTCGAGGCGGCGTCCACGGGCGACTTCGACATCGTCCTGCTGGATGTCCGGATGCCGGTGCTGGACGGATGGGAGGCGGCGCGACGCATCCGCGCCCTTCGTCCCCAGCGCGAGCGCCTTCCCATCGTCGCGTTGACGGCGGACGCCACCGCCGAGGCGCGGCGGCGCACGGCCGAGGCGGGAATGGACGAGTTCCTTGCCAAGCCCGTGCGCCCGGCGGAGCTGGCTCTTGTCCTGGAACGAATGGGTGGCAGGAATTCCCATGCGCACGGGGCGCATGGGGCGCATGGGGCGGGGCCGGACGACGCCCGGCGTGTGGAAGGCGAGGCCGAGATGGAGGAGCTTTCGGAGTCCTTGGGCGTCCAGGGCTACCGCGACCTCGTGTTTGACCTTTGCGACGAGGGTGGGCCGACCTTGGCCGGGCTGCGCAAGGCCCTGGACTTGGGCGACACGGAGGCGATCGCAGCGAGGGCCCATGAACTGAAGGGGGCCGCATTGACGCTGGGCCTGGGCGCCCTGGCCGCCGTGGCCCGGGACATGGAGGAAGCCCGCGAGGATGCGTCACGTCGGGAGGCCCAGTGGATCCGGTTGGTGGCGCTCCTGCCGGGCCTTCGCGGCGACGCCGTCAGCGCGTCGCTGCGGGACGCATGAGGCTGAGGACTCGCTCGACCGGCACCGCTTGGCCCCAGGCGACCTCGCCGATTCGCCGGGCCAGCACGAACCGCACCTCGCCCCCCACGACCTTCTTGTCGAGTTGCATGGCCTGCGCCAGGCGGGCGGCCTGTGTGGCCGAAAGTTGCGTCTCCACGGGAAGTCCCGCACGGCCCAGCAACGCCCGGACCCGCTCCGCGTCCGCCGCCGGCATCCCCATCCGCTCCACGCTGAGCCGCGACGCCATCACCTGGCCCACGGAAATGGCCTCCCCATGCAGCCACCGTCCATAGGAGGAAATCGCCTCCAGACCGTGGCCAATCGTGTGGCCGAAGTTGAGGATGGCGCGAAGGCCCGTCTCCGTCTCGTCCTGTCCGACCACCGACGCCTTCACCTGGCAGGAACGTGACACCACCCACGCCAGCTCGCGTGGATCCCGAGCGAGGATCCGGTCCATGCCGCGCTCGAGCCGACGAAACATCGCCCTGTCCGCGATGACGCCATACTTGATCACCTCGGCGAGGCCCGCCCGAAACTCCCGCCCCGGCAACGTCCCCAGCACGTCCAGGTCGCACAGGACCAGCCGGGGCTGGTGAAACGCCCCGACCAGGTTCT
>JBJSZF010000394.1:0-6960 GCA_046090125.1 Verrucomicrobiota bacterium | reverse complement strand
CCGGGCAAACATGCCCAACAAGCCGCGGAACTCCGGGCGCGTTTTGGCGCCTGAGAGCGGTCCGTGGAACGGACACGATGACGGACACCCATCCCAACGGCACGGCGCTGCCGGGAGCTTGGGGACTTCGCACAGCGCCGGGACGGCGCTGCCACTTTCTTCGGGCTGACGACTGCGCCAAAGGCCAGGCGAACGTCACCTCAGGGACGCGAGGTACGCGAGCAGGTCGGAGGCTTCCTCGAAGGTCAGGCCGGACAGCAGGCCCTCGGGCATGGCGGAACCGGCCATGGTTTCGTCACGGGCGACCAATGCGGGCGCCACGCGGCGTTCCGTCCCGTCCTCGACGCGGACCCGGCGGGTGCCGTCGGCGGAACGTTCGACGAACCCGACGAGCAACGAGCCGTCGTGCAGCTCGACGTGGTGCAGTCGGTAGGCCTCCGCCACGAGGCGCCCCGGATGGAGGATGCTTTCGAGCAACTCGGCGCGCGTCCGCGTTCCGCCCAGCCGTGCCAAGTCAGGCCCAAACCGGCCGCCCTTGCCGTCCACCGCGTGGCAACGGATGCAGGCCGGCCCGTCGTCCGACTGGAAGACGCGTCGTCCGCGCGCGGCGTCGCCCTTGCGGGCCAGGAGGTCGTCCACGGGAATGGAGTCGCCCAGGACCTCGCGTCGTTGGCCCTGCGGGGCATGGGGCGTCCATAGGTCCCGGACGGCGGCGAGCTTCGAGTCCATGCCGGCGCGCACGGCCTCCGGGGTTGGCCGGGATGGCAACGTCCGGGCCACGGTATCGAGGGCCTCCTCCACGGTTCCCGCTTCATGACGGCCGCTGGCGACGCCGGGCGCGGCGAGGCTGCGGATCCAGTCGGCGACCACACGGGCTCCGGAGGGGTCGGGCTGGCGCGGGCCGATGGGCGGCATGTGGCCCGGGCCGCCGGACAGGATGCGATGGAGGGTGACGGAACGTCCGGGGTCGCCCGGGGCGACGAGGCGCGCGTCAGCGATGCCGAAGGCGCCGCGCGCGGGCGGGACGTTAACGAGGGCGAGCTTGTCGAGGGGTTCCTCGATTCCGAATCGGGCGGCGACGGCCGCGCCCGCGCCGAAGCGATGGCATGGGGCGCATTGGACGTGGAGCCAGGAGCGGGCGCGTTGATCGAGCGGCCGGGACGCGTCTTCGTGGTTCACGAGCGACACGGTCGGAGGGACGGGGACGTTCGTGGCGAGCCATCCGAGTTCGCGCCAACGTTGGAGGGTTCCCGGGGCGGCGAGCTGCGCGGCGTTGAAGCCCAGCGCGAAGCCGGCCCAGGGATTGTGGCAACGAAGGCAATCGGACCGGGCCTGGAAGCTCCAGCGGCGCCGGCCCTCGCCCGGCACGTCGTGGTCGGCAACGGCCCCGGCGGCCTTCACGAGGGCGGCGTCGGTGGCGTCCGCGTTCCACTGGTACGAGTAGGCGGCCCAGGACTCGCCGTTGAAGTGGAGCAACTGCGTCTCGACGGGGCGTGGATGGGAAGCGCCGGCGGAGGGCAGGGACAACGTCTTGGCGAGGACCGTGCCGGGCTTCCATGCGCCGGGTTCGATGGGCGCGTCGCCCGGGATGGCCACCCAGCGTCGGGCGAGGGCCCCGTCGTGCCATCGGGGCTCGGCGACGTCGTAGGGGAGGACGCCGGGGGCGGGTTCCTGGCGGGCGACGTCCGAGAAGAGCCCGGTGCGGGAGAGGAGCGTGGGGAAGGGCTCGGAGGGCGGGGCGCGATGGTCGCGGAGGCGGTGGAGGCCGCCGCCTTGGTAATCGAGGAGGAAGGTCTCGCCGCCGGGCCCGTTGGCGAAGGCGACGATCTTGAGGGGCGTGTCGGCGATTTCGCGCGGGCGTGCGCCGGGCTGGGTGGACAGCGCCCAGATCTTGCCCGTTTCCCATTCGCCATAGACGTGGTGGCCGCGAAACTCGGCCAACTCCGCGCCTTGGTGAAAGACGCCGCCCGTGATGCTGGCGGCCTCGGTGTGGGGATGGGCGGCCACGGGGCGGCCGATGGGCGTGGGCGGGGCCATGGAGGCATCGACGACATGGGGGCCTTCCTCGCGGGCCCAGCCGCCGTTGTAGCCGGACGTGACGCGATGGACGGTTTCCCAGAGCTCCCATCCAACGTCCGAGACCCACAGCGATCCATCGGGGGCGAATGCCATGCGCCATGGGTTGCGGAAGCCGTAGGCCCAAATCTCGGGGCGCGCCCCGGGCCGGTTCACGAACGGGTTGTCCGCAGGCACGGCCCAGGCCTTGGAAGGATCCGCCGGGTGGACGTCGAGGCGCAGGATGCTGGAGAGGAGGTCGTCGAGGCGTTGGCCCGTCCGCAGCGCGTCCGGCGGTTCGGGCGAGGAGCCGTCGCCCGTGGAGACGTAGAGCTTGTGGTCGGGGCCAAAGCGCAGGGCGCATCCGTTGTGCCCGCCGCCGAGCCACGTGAGGAGGACGATCTCGGACGCGACGTCCACGACGGGGCGGGGCCCCTCGGAAAAGGTGAAGCGGCTGAGGCGGGAGCCGTCGGGTTTTCCATCGGCATGGACGTAGGCCACGAAGATCCAGCGGTTGGTGGCGTGGCCGGGGTCGAGGGTGAAGCCGAGGAGTTGATTGAAGGGACGTTGGTGGGCAGAGAGGTCGAGGGCGACGTGGGGTGTTTCCGGGGCGTTGGCCGTGCCTGGGTTCGCGTCCAGTACCAGCAGCTTGCCGCCCTGCTGGGCCACCCACCACACGCGACGCAGCGTGTCGTGCTCCAACTCGACGGCGTTCTTGAAGGTGACGTTGGGGAGCACGCGCTCGACGCGGGCCGGCGGGGGTGGCTCGGGCGAGCCGTGGACGCGGGAGGTGGTCCAAGGAACCCGGCCGGCCGAGGCGAGCGGCGTCGCGTGGGCCACGAGGACGAGCAAGGCCGGTCCGAGGAGCGAGGCGTGCGTGCGTTTCATGCGCGGTAGAGTTGGGTGGCGTTGAGTGCCAGGACGCGGCGGGCCAACGCGGTGCCCTTGGGGGCGAGATAGTCGCGGGCGATGGCGACGACGCGGGAGAGGGGCGCGAAGCGTGCGGACACGGGCCAGTTCGAGCCAAAGAACAGGCGTCGGTCGCCGAACCGTTCCCAGAGGGCGTCGAGCACGGGTTGGTAGAAGGCCACGTCTGACGGGGCGTCGCCGTGGTCGCGGCCGGAGCCTTCGACGAGGCCGGAGACCTTGACGTGGACGTTGGGGCAGGCGGCCAGGGCATCCATGCCGGAGAGCCAATCGGCCGGGGGTGACTGGCCGTCGATGCGGACGTTGGCGCAGTGATCGACGACGAGGGCGAGATCGGGAATGGCGCGTGCGAGCGCGGCGACCTGGGGCAGTTGCGCGGGCGAGACCAGCACCTCGAGGACGCGGCGGTCACGGGCGATGTGTCGGCAATGATCGACGAACCCGGGCCGTGCGGCGTCGAGCGGTCCGTCCCAGCCGCCGGTGCGAATGCCGGCGAACCCGGGGCGGCGCACCCAGCGTTGCCACTGTTGGGGGAAGTCGGGATCGGCGGGGCGCAGGTGGCCGATGACGCCCTTCAGGATGGGATGCGCGGGAAGGAGGTCGAGGACCCAGCCGTTGTCGGCGAGGTCGGGGCTGGCCTCGACGATGACGGTGCCGGTGATGTCGAGGGGGCGCGCGAGGGCGTCGTACTCGGTGGGCAGGATGGGCCGGAAGAGGAGGGGATCGTTGGACGAGGGCCAACGGACGCCGCCGGGGCGGGTGGGGTCGTAGAAGTGGGTGTGGGTGTCGAGGACGGGGATGGCGGACGGCGAGGCGAAGGAGGAACAACCGCCGATGGCGACGGCGGTTGCGGCGAGGAACGCCCTGCGGTTCATGGCCGGGCCGTCTTGGATGGAGGGCCCGGTGCCCCGTGATGGGAAGGGGGGGCGCATGGGGGCGTGGGCCCAGCAGCGGGATGGGACCGATGCCGGGCCTTGGGACGCGGGATCAGTTCACCGAGGCGATGCCGGGCACGACATGGACGGTGTGCTGGGTTTCCTGGGCGATGGGCGTGCCATCCTGGGCCTTGAGGTCCCACTTGATGGCCTGCTGCATGACGGGGCGGAGGTCGTCGATGACGAGGCTGACGGTCTTGCCATCGGCGGAGAGCTTGGCCCCGGTGATGTTGATGGATTCGCGGCCCTTCTTGCTGGGGTCCTTCACGCCGATCTCCGGCGAGCCGTAGTTCTCGGACCGGACGTAGTTCCAACGCTTGCCGCTCCAGTTTTGGAGGTCCTCGGCGGAGGCGCGGTCGAGGGGCTGGGTGAAGGTGAGGTCCACGCCCTTGCTGGTGACCTTGAGGCCGGTGACGGAATAGACGGGCTTGCCGGTGTAGCGGACGCGGTCGAAGCCGGTGATGCGCGCGGCGTTGGACTGCCACTCGCTGAGGCCGGCGACGTAGAGCTGGCCATCGCGGGGGTTGAAGCGGGCGCGCATGGCGGAGGAGGTGAACTTGACGGGGATCTTGACGACGCCGGCCTGCTGGCGGCCGTTGCCGACGTCCTGGCGCATGACGAGGTAGAGGGAGGACTTGCCATAGGACTCATGGAGCATCTCGCCCTTGAACGGGCCCCACTTGTCGCTGGTGACCCAGACCTGGCCACCGCCGGAGTTGTCGTAGTCGTTGTGGGACAGCCAGAGGATGGGCGGCGAGAACTTCGCCGGGAGGTCCTTGGGGGTGAGGTCGTTGATGACGCCATGGAAGGCCTTTCCATCCACCCAGTTCAGCGGCGTGGTGGGAACCCAGGTGCCCTCGTTGTCGGACGTGGTGACCTGGCCATCGGCGCGGACGCCGATGCCGTTGGGAGCGCGGAATCCGCGGGCGACGACCTCGAACTTCTTGCCGTCGGGGCTGACCTTGAAGAGGGCGCCCGCGTGGGAGCAGACGGTGCCGTTGCCGCGGGAGGCCTTTTGGTTGCCGAAGCCGCGTCCGCCGCCGTTCACGGGGTTGGCCTTCACGAAGTAGAAGTTGCCGGCCGCGTCGGTCTGGAGGTCGAACACGAACTCGTGGAAGCCCTCGGTGGACATGACCTCGTTGTTGAAGTTCTCGTAGTAGTCAGCGGAGCCGTCGTTGTTGACGTCGCGGAAGCGGGTGATGCCGTCGCGGCCGGAGACGTAGATGACGTCGTTGACGATCTCGAGGCCGAGGGGCTCGTAGAGGCCGGAGGCGAAGCGGCGCCACTCGAGCTTGTCGAGGCCGTCGTCGAGGCCGGACACGACCCAGATGTCGCCGTCATGGGTGCAGAGGGCGGCGCGCTTGCCATCGGAGAAGAAGTCCATGCCACCGAAGCGCACGCGGCGGTTCCAGGGGTTCTTCTCGGGGGAGGTGATGGTGTCGGTGACGTAGGAGCCGTCGGGGGTGCTGGAGGCGGCGAGCTGTCCCTTGAGGACGACGGGTTCGGGCCAATGCGGGCGTCCGCCCTTGGTGAAGTCCTTGAGGACGGGGGCGGCGGCGGCGAGCGCCTCGAGGCCCTTGGTGGCCTCGGCGGGGCCGTCCCAGAGGGTGATCTTCATCAAGGACGCGGCCGAACCCTTGGGGATTTCGAGGGCGACCTGATGATCCTTGAGCCCGACGGAGGCCTTGCTGGGGAGGCCGGTGGCGACGATGCGCAACTCGCGGCCGTCGTCGCCCTTCCATGTGACCTGGGCCGTGCCCTTGGTTTGGTCCACGGTCGCCCGCCCGCCCTTCACGGTGGCGAGGAGCAGGGAGAACGTCTCGGGGGTTTGCTGGCGCTTGAACAGGCTGCCGCCCTTGGGCGGATCGAGCTGGATGGTCCGGACGAAGGCCACCTGTCCGTTGGCCGCGACGGACGAGGGCTGCTCATGGATGCGCGTGCCGAGGACGGTGTAGTCGAGCTGCACCGCCATGCCATCCACGGCGAGGCCGTCCCATCGGGCCAGCGACTTGGGAATGGGGCCGTAGGGCTCGCTGCGGGTGTCCTTGAAGACGCCGTCCGGGCCCGCCACGCCGGGGACGACGGCGGCCCCGAACTTCTGCTCGCCCACGATGGCCGGGTGATTGCCGTGGCCGCCGTCGAAGACGACGCCGCGGGTGTCGATGAAGCCGCCGGTCCACCCGGCGGCGAAGCGGAGGAGGTCCGTGTCGAAGAGCATGGCGGCGTCGTTGCCGACGCGGATCGCGATGCCCTTCATCGCAACGTTGTCACCGGGGTACGGGGCGTTGATGCACGCCCCTTGGAAGGGGAAGTCCTTCTGGAGCAACTCCTCGCGGACCTTGCTGCCCTTGCCTTGTGCCAGCGCCACGGGGGCCAGCCCCGCCGCCAACACCGCCACGCCCAACATGCCTCGCCATGCGAATGCTCGATTCAAAGCCATAAGTAAGAGGTGTTCTTCTACGTGAAGTCGCGCCCGTGCCGCCAGAACCAATCCCGGCGGCACGCCTCCGAAGACTGCCCGCGAACCCGGCGGATTCAAACGGCCATGGGGCGAGGTGCCGTGTTGAGGGACGGGAACGCGGCCCGGCGGGTCAACGCCAGAGCCAGACGAGGGTGTCGGCGAGGTCGTGCTGGAACACCCGTTGGTCGCAGTGGCCGGTGGCGCGGCTGAAGACGTAGCGATAGGGGTAGCCCTTGGCCTTGAGGGCTGCGGCGGTGCGATGGCCGGCCATGACCCAGTTGTGGTACGTCTGCTCCGGGTCCTTGGCGCGCAGGTCGTTCTCCGAGACGTGGGTGAAGATGCGCAAGGGCTTGCGCGGGCCCTTCTCGATGAGGCGCATGTTCGAGTGGTATTCCCATGCGCCCAACGGGTATCGGGCCTCCTCGGGCGCGTCGTCGTCCTGCTGGTCCACGAACGTCCCGGAATAGGCCGCCACGCGGCGGAAGAGATCCGGCCGGAACCAGGCCATGCTGAGGGCGGCCGCGCCCCCCGAGCTGCAACCCAACACCGCGCGCTGCGACGGGTCCGACGTCAGCCGCAGCC
>JBJSZF010000393.1:0-6233 GCA_046090125.1 Verrucomicrobiota bacterium | reverse complement strand
CATCCATGAGGTCTTGACGGTGCGCTCGGAAGAGCAAGCGCGTGCGCGTTGCTTGGAGCCCGGCACCAATCGCGGGGTTGAGGCGGCCAACACGGCCGTCGCCATGGCCCGGTTGCTGCGAGCCATCGCCTGACCTTCGGTCGTCGTCGTGGATGGGTTACGGGCCTCGGGAGGATCCCGGCGGGGTACTGCCCTTGCATGGCGGCGTTCGCCGTGGCCGGGCGTTCACAGGGCCATCCCGGGTGGAAGCCCATCCTTGACTTGGAAGCGCGGAAGGGGAGCCTCGCGGCTTCACGGCATCAGGCACGTGCCCGGGCCGTGGTGTCATCATTCATGAATTCTTCACGCATACCCGCCGTGGCCGCCGCGATGCTCATCGCCGGCGCCGCCGTCGCCCAAGACAAGCCCGACCTCAAGGACCCCAAGGCCCGCGTTAGCTACGCGCTTGGCTCCGACATTGGCACCAACCTCAAACGGCAGGACCTGGACCTCGATCCCAAGGTGCTTGCGGCCGCCATCGCCGATGCCTTCGCGGGCAAGTCGGCCATGGACGAGAAGGAGGTTCGGGCGGCGCTGGATGACCTTCGCAAGATGGCCATGAGCAAGATGGAGACGAAGGCCAAGGTGGACGGCGAGAAGAACGTGAAGGAGGGCGAGGCCTTCCTGGCCGCGAACGCCAAGAAGGAGGGCGTCAAGACCACCGCCTCCGGCCTCCAGTACAAGGTCGTCAAGGCCGGAACGGGCGCGACGCCCAAGGCCTCCGACGAGGTGAAGGTCCACTACCATGGCACGTTGATCGACGGCACCGTGTTCGACAGCTCCGTGGAGCGCGGCGAGCCCGTGAGCTTCCCGGTGACGGGCGTGATCCCGGGCTGGGTGGAGGCGCTTCAGTTGATGAAGGTGGGCGACAAGTGGAAGCTCACGATTCCCTCGAAGCTCGCCTACGGCCCCAACGGAGCCGGTGGCAAGATCGGACCCAACGCCGTCTTGGTGTTCGACGTCGAGTTGCTCGCCATCAACACCAAGTAATACCAAGCGATCCCTCGCGCCTCAGGGTGCGCATGGGACCTTTCGCCAACGCCCTTCCGCCCGCCGGAGGGGCGTTGGCATTTTGGGAGACCCCTGCGCGGTCTGTTGCATGGCCGTGTCCCAAGAGGCTGCGCCACGGGCCGAAAGCGACTTTGGCTCATGGGTTGGGGGCTTTGTGGTTGTCCCGCAGTTCCTACGTCCGCCTATCCTCTCGGCGTGGAGCATCCCTTGCGTCTGTCCTGTTTTCGACGCCTCCAGGCCACCCTCGTCCTCCTGCTTGCCGGAACGTGGATCGCATGCGGTCAGGGCACCCGCCCCCACGAGGTCCCGCCGGACGGATGGCACGAGGAGCGGGGCTTCCGTTGGCGCGAGGCGTTCGCAACATCTTCAGGAACGGTAGGTTTCACCTTGCTGAAGCCCGCCGACACGGGGCTTTTGTTCACCAACCGGGTCGAGGAACTTGCCGGGGCCTCGAATCGCGTGCTGTACAATGGCGCCGGCGTTGCGGCGGGCGACGTGGATGGCGACGGGCGACCGGACCTGTTCCTGTGCGACGTTTCCGGGAGCAACGCCCTGTTCCGAAACCGCGGTGGCCTTCGCTTCGAGAACGTGACGGCGGCGTCCGGCCTTGCCCGCCGCATTCCCGGGAGCCGGGGAGCGGTGCTCGCGGACATCGATGGCGACCGCGACCTGGACTTGCTTCTTGCGGTGAGCGGCGGCGGCGTCCTGTGCTTTCGGAATGACGGGCGAGGAGCATTTTCCGACGCCAGCGTCGAGGCGGGCATGGCATCAGGACTGGGGGCTTCCACGATGGCCATTGCGGACGTGGACGGGAACGGCACGCCGGATGTCTATGTGGCCAACTACAGCACCGAGGACGTGCGGGATCGCGGCCGCATCAATGTCCAGATGGTGGGTGGCAAACCCCGGCTTGCAGGAAGCCGTCCCGACCGTTTCCTGCTGGTCGATGGAAGGCTTGTGGAGGCGGGGCAACCCGACCAACTCTACCTTAATGACGGCGGCGGGCGCTTCCGTCCCGTCCCTTGGACCTCTGGTGCCTTTCGCGACGAGGAGGGCAAACTGCTCGGGGCGGCCCCGAATGACTGGGGGTTGACGGCCACCTTTCGCGACCTCAACGGCGACGGCGCGCCGGACCTCTACGTGTGCAACGACTATTGGACGCCGGACCGTTGCTGGCTCAACGACGGGAAGGGCGGGTTCCAGGCCATGTCGGCAACAGCCCTGCGCAAGACGCCCGCCAGTTCCATGGGCGTTGACGTTGCGGACGTGGACCGGGATGGCGACATGGACCTCTTCATCGTGGACATGTTGAGCCGAAGGCCCGCCTTGAGGAAACGGCAGGGAACCGCGCAGCCGATGGTGCCCGCGCCTCCCGGCATCGACGCGTCTCGCCGCCAAGTCATGCGCAACGTCCTCCTCCTGGCGCGGGGCGATGGAACGTATTCCGAGGCAGCGCAGCAAGCGGGCCTGCACGCCACGGATTGGTCTTGGTCGCCCGTGTTCCTCGACGTGGACCTCGACGGATACGAGGACCTCGTTGTTAGCGCTGGACACTTTCGGGATGTCCAGGACCTGGATTCGGAGGCACGCATCCAATCGCTCCAGCATCCATGGAAGGGCAACCCCGACGATCCGGAACGCCAACGCGCCTTCACGCGCGAGCTGATGGAGCATTATCGGATCTACCCGTCGTTGGACATGCCGGTGGGCGGGTTTCGCAACCTTAGGGACGGGCGCTTTGAGGAGGCCACGCGCGCATGGGGGCTCGACCACCCGGGCGTGCATCATGGCATGGCGCTGGCCGACCTCGATGGCGACGGCGACGCGGACCTTGTTGCCAACACGCTGAATGGCCCGGCCAAGGTGTTTCGCAACGATGCAAGCGGCCCCCGCGTTGGGGTCCGCTTGAAGGGGCGCGCTCCCAACACCCAGGCCGTCGGCGCGCGGGTGACCTTGGTTTGCCCCACGCTGCCGGCGCAGACGACGGAGGTGACGGTGGGCGGGCGCTACCTCTCGGGATCGGATCCCGCGTTGGTGTTCGCCGCCGTCCGGGAGGCCGACATGGAACTGCGCGTGCGATGGCGAGGCGGCCGCGAAACCCGGGTACGCGGCGTTCGCGCGCAACGCGTCTATGAGGTTGAGGAAATGCCCGAGGACGCCCCGAACGCGGCCAAGGACCCATCCACGGCCGCTGCCCCCAAGAGGGCGGCTTGGCTGGCCCCATGGGATGGAGGGCTCGTCCATCGACACATGGAAACGCCCTACCCCGACGAGGATGTGCAGCCGCTCCTGCCTCACAAGCTGAGCCAACTCGGGCCCGGCGTCGCATGGATCGACGTGGACGGCGACGGCGACGATGACCTGCTGGTGGGCTCCGGGCGGGGAGGTCCGTTGGCCTGTTACCAAAATGATGGCAAAGGCGGGTTCAAGCTCATGGAACCTTGGCCCATCGCGGCCGCCAGCGACGATCTTGCTGGGATCGTGGGATGGCCTGTGCCGGGGGATGCAGCCCGTGTTTGGGTGGCGCAACAAGGCTATGAGGCGCGCGGCGCGGCCCGGGTGCTGGAATGGACGGCGGGCAAGCCGGGAGCCGCAGCCCAGCCCGTCGCCGGATTGGACATGACCAACGTCTCGGCCCTGGCATGGGGCATGGCCCCCGATGGAAGCCCCCTCCTTTTCGTGGGCGGCGGGGTGATGCCCGGAGCCTATCCCAAGGGCGCGCCCTCCCGGTTGCTTCGCATGCAAGGCGGGCTTTGGCAGGCCGACCTGCGCGGCCGCGACCTGGAGGGCATCGGCATCGTCAACGCCGCCGTGTGGACCGACCTCGACGGCGACGGGCATGCCGAGCTGGTGGTGGCTCCCGAGTGGGGCGCAATTCGGGTGTATCGCGTTGCCGCGGCCGCCTTGGCAGACGTGACTCAAGCCTTGGGGATGGACCGTTGGACGGGGTGGTGGCGCAGCGTCCATGCGGCGGATTTAGACGGGGATGGCGCGATGGACCTGATCGCCGGGAACTGGGGATTGAACACGCCGCAACGGGCCGGCCCGGGGCGGCCGTTGGTGTTTGCCTGGGGCCAAGTCTCGCAGCCAGGCGTCACGGACGTGATCCAAACCGAATGGGTGGATGGAAGCCTGCACCCAAGGCTTCCGCTGCGTTTCCTGGCGGCATCGATGCCCCAGGTTCCCCAGTTTTTCACGAACCACGCCGAGTACAGCGAGGCCACGCTCGCGCGCGTCCTGGGCGACCGGGCCCCGCTGTCGCGCCGGGTGGAGGCCAACACGCTGGAGTCGATGGTCTTCCTAAACCGTACCAACCGCATGGAAGGCCGCGTGCTCCCCGGCGAGGCGCAGCGGGCCCCCGTGTTTGGATTGGGCGTGGCCGACTTCAACGGGGACGGGCGCATGGACGTCTTCCTGGCGCAAAACTTCTCCCAGGTGCCCGCCGAGGACGTGAGCTTCAACTCGGGCCTGGGCCTTGTCCTCGCGGGGGACGGCTCCGGCGGATTTCGCCCGCTCGAACCCTTGGAATCTGGAATCCAATTGCCGGGGGACCAGCGTGGCGCTGCCGTCGCGGACTTTGACAAGGATGGCAGGCCGGATCTTGCCGTGGCCCAAAACGCGGCGGAGACAAGGATGTTCCGCGGCGAGGCGGGGGAGCCGGGGCTGCGCGTGCGCCTGGAGGGGCCGCCCTCGAATCCCGCTGGCGTGGGCGCGGTGGTGCGGGGCGAACATGCCGGGGGCATGGGACCCGTGTTCGAGGTGCATGCAGGTTCCGGCTATTGGTCGCAGGATTCCACAACGATCCTGGTGCCACGACCCACGCCGCTGGTGGCATTAAGGATTCGATTTCCCGGCGGGCTCTGGCGGCGCGTCGAGGTAACCGGGGACGCCCGGGAGGTCCAGTTCTCGACGAGCGGCGACCTCAAGGTTTTGCGTTGATGGGGTCGGCGGGGACGACGGGCACGGTCAGCGTTGGGTGAGAAGGATGATTGCTCACGAGGCGGACTGGGGATGCGTTCGTGGCCAAGCCAAGGAAGCCGGGTTGGGTCACCAAGGCGAGCCGATAGAGGCGGCCGGGCTCGACGACGTGCAGCAGGGCGCGCGTGCCTTCGGGGGTTCCCTCGGCTCGAATGTCGAGCCCATGGGTGGTGGTGGAGCGAATGAAGACGGGGCTGGAGGTGGTGCTGGGCCCGGCGTCCGGCCGCATGCGAAGCGCGCGGGGCCCGATGGCCACGGCGGGGAGGCCCGGCACGAAGGCCGTGACCTCCAGCTTGGGAACATTCGTGGAGGTGGTGGCGACCTCGAATCGCCCGTAGTGATTCCCGTTGGGCAAGGGGCCTGTTGCACGCATTTCCAAAAGGTACTCAAACCCATCTCGCAGGGGCGTGATGCGGCCCGCGAACGAGGCGTGAAGGCTCTTGAAGCCGGGCGTGGGGATGGGCCGCGCCTCATGGTTGACAATGCGGGCCGTCACCACCTCGTCACGCCATGAATCGGGCGTGATGGGCAGCACGACGAACGGCGGGATGGACTCCACAGGTTGGAACACCTCGCCGCGAACCTCCAAGTGCACCCGGGACGCGTCCGGGTGCGTGGTTTCAAGGTCCAAGGACTCCGTGAAGGGACCCGAAAGCCCGCTCGCGATGAGCTCGAGGGGCATTTCGGTCCGGCTTCGTGGCGGCAGCGTTTGTGCCCGCCATGGGACGACCAGGCAACTGCACGAGGTCCGGACATTGCGAACCTCGACGGGATGGGCGGTTGCATTCGTGAGGGTCACCACCCATGGGATGCGGGCGAGAGGGGCCACCTTGCCCACGTCACGGGATCGCTCGCCGGACACGAGCCCGTGCGGCGTGGCCGCGAGGGACGGCAGGCAGAGCATCGCGATGCCCAGGGCGAGGCCCCGGCCAAGCCGTGTTCCCAGTGGACCCATGGGCACGCTTAGCCGGACCGATTCAGTTGGGAGGGAAGTGATGGCGAAGCAGATGCTTTCGCAAGCCGAGGAGTGAGCGAGGCGCGGGCCGGTACGAGGCCCGTAACAAGCGAAGGACGAAGGAGTTGCGGAAGCAGATCGAGCCAGCACGACCGATCCAACTGAATCGCTCCGTATAGGTTAACCGGAGTTGTTCACGGGCGAGGGCCGGGCCTTCCCAACACCCGGCCAGCGAGCCCGTAAACAACTC
>JBJSZF010000392.1:0-2208 GCA_046090125.1 Verrucomicrobiota bacterium | reverse complement strand
CGGACATGCTGCTGGAGCGTTGGGCGGCGGCGACGACGGCGGCGACTTGATCCGGGGCGAGACCGGCATCCTTCAGCGCCGGGACGCTCGCTCGCTTTGCCAGCGCCGCGAGCCAAGGGACGAGGTCGTGCCGGGTGGCGTCCGGGCGTCCGACGAGCCACGTGGCCGCCAAATCGTAGCGGGCCAACGTCGGCGACGCCGGCTGTCGTTGCTCAAGGGCCCGAAGGTTCGCCGCGACGCCGGGTGCGGCCATGGCGGCGCATAGGGCCCCGTGGGGAACCGGAAGCAGGCCGCCCAAGGGCGCGGCGAATCCATGGATGACCCCGAGTCCCGCGTTGGCGAGGGCGAGCCCTCCCATGAGCGCGCACCACGACAGGGTCGTCCGTGCATCGGGCGTGGGCGCGGTCATGACTTGGACCAGGGCCGGCCCAATGCGCCGCAGCGCCGCCTCGCACAGCGCATCGGTCATGGGCTGGGCACGGCGGCTCACCCACGGCTCGAGGAGCTGCGTCAGGGCATCGATGCCGGAGAAGGCGGTGACGGACGGCGGCAGGCCGTGGGTCAGCTCGGGATCGACCAACGCGAAGCGCGGGAGCAGACCCGGATGCCGCAGGCTGACCTTTAGCCGGTGAGCGGGCGACGCCAGCACGGCGTTGCGCGTCGCCTCGGACCCGGCCCCGGCCGTCGTGGGCAGGGCCACGCACGGCAACGGGGCGTGAACGAGTGGGCGGCCGCAGCCGATGACCTCCAGGTGATCGAATGGGTCGCCCGGGTTCGTGGCGAGCCCGGCGATGGCCTTGGCGGCGTCCAGTACCGAACCTCCGCCAACCGCCACGACCACGTTTGCACGGGCGTTGCGGCAGGCCTCGGCCCCGGCCCGGGCGTCGTCCACCGTGGGCTCGTGTCCCACCATGGACTCGCCGACCACGTCGCATGCGGAGGCCAGCGCATCGCGCAGGCCCGACCAACGGGATGGGTGCGACCCCGTCACCCACCACGCGCGCGTGCCGAGCGACGCGGCGATGGCGGGCAACTCGGACGCGGTGCCCGGCCCGAACCGGATGCGGCCTGGTGCGTGCCAGTCGAAGGCGGGGACGTTCACGTGGGAAGGTGGATGGGCTGGAACCAGGTGCCGACGCGCGGCTCGGCCATCATGGCGGCCACGGCGTCACGCCACCGGGCGTAGTGGGCCGTTGCCTTGTGGGCGGCCGGGGCGTCGTCCGTGCGATACACCTCCACGAGGACGAATCGCGTGGGGTCGTCGGACTGTTGCACCACGTCGAACCGTGCGATGCCGGGCTCCTGGACGGAGGCGCGGGCATTCTCGGTGGTGGCCTGGATGAACGCCTCGACGTGCTCGGGGAGGACTCGGACGGCGACATGGACGATCTTCATGGAGTCAGGGGGATGGAAGGGTTTGCGGGGAGGGGAAGAGGGAAGAGGGAAGGGCGAAGGGGGGCGTGTGCCGTGGTTGAGGCGCGGTGCGACGGGTCATCGTTGCCATCGGTCGCGCTCGCGTCGGTTGTGGGCGCGGATGTCCTTCTCGAGTTCTCCCGCGAGGGATTCCACCTCGGCGATGAAGGCCTCGCAGCGTTGGGTGTGGGCTCCGCTGGAGCGCACGGTCTCGCGCTCGGCGGTGTCGTTGGTGACGACGAGGACCTCGCCGTAGGGGCGCATCCGGTACGCGACGCGCTCGATGAGGTCGTCGGCCGTCTTGCCCTGCGGCGAGTACAAGACCTCGACCCCGCGCGACGACGGCGTCTTGGGCGTTCCGGGCGGGGCGCCCTGGCCATCGAAGAAGACGGTCAAGGGCGTCCCGGTTGCGTCATGAAACTGGGTGAGTCGGGCGAGCAGGGCATCCCGCGCCTTGGCCGAGTGCGGGGCCATGCCGCGCGTCAGGGACGGCCACGCGTGAAGCAGGCTGTAGCCGTCAACGAGGATGCGAACGAGCGCCATGGCGAAGGTGGGCAGTCAGTCTTGGGTGAGCGAGGCGCGGATGGGACCCGGGCGGGCGACGTCAACGTGGGCCCCCGCGTCGGAGCCGGAAGTACCGCGTCGTCGAGGACGCGCCATACGCTTGGCGCCAGCCGGACTTCCCGCGAACCGCGAACGTCTCGCAGGGCGTCCATGGGCCGTCGAAGGGATGGGCCGCC
This sequence comes from Verrucomicrobiota bacterium, assembly GCA_046090125.1. Classification (GTDB taxonomy): domain Bacteria; phylum Verrucomicrobiota; class Verrucomicrobiia; order Limisphaerales; family UBA9464; genus UBA6176. Next base: position 55 of record JBJSZF010000392.1, on the reverse strand, counting down.
GATTCGAGGACGTAGCCGTTCGTATCCGATGGCCAGGTGAACTGGATCAGGTCGC
>JBJSZF010000391.1:0-2587 GCA_046090125.1 Verrucomicrobiota bacterium | reverse complement strand
GCGTAACTCCAGCGCCTGAGATTGGGCGAGCGGTAGAAATGCACCTTGGCCTCCTTGGGCAACGCGACCGTCATCACCCAGCTTGCCGTGGGCTCGTGCCACAGGACCTTGGGATCTCGGAAGTCCGCCATCTGGAGGTCCAGGACGGGATTGCCGGCAAACTTGGTCCAAGTCCTTCCCTTGTCGTGGCTATACGCGATGTGCTGGCTCTGCCAGGGCCTGCCCGTGTGGTGGCCGGTATAGATGGCCACGAGCGGCGGCTTGCCTCCCTTGCCAAAGCCCGAGGTGTTCTTCCAGTCCACCACGGCGCTGCCCGAAAACACCATCACCCCATCCTCCTCGGCGAGCGCGAGCGGCAGGTGTTCCCAATGCACGAGGTCGCGGCTGACCGCGTGCCCCCAGCTCATGTGGCCCCAACGGTTGCCGAAGGGATTGTTCTGGTAGAACAGGTGGTACTCGCCCTCGTGGAAGACCATCCCGTTTGGGTCGTTCATCCAGGTGTCCACGGGGGTAAAGTGGAACTGCGGGCGCCACGTCTCGTGGAAGGTCGGTGGCGCATCCGCCGCAGCCAGCCTGCCCAGCATCAGCAACAGGAGGCCGAGCATCGGCAGCGCCTTCGTTGGTCCGCGATCGTCTTTCATCGTGAGTTGCTTTGTCGTCCGGAAGCGCGTGTCGCGTTCCCAGGAGCAACCCGAGGATGGAGGGGGGCCTGCCCATGCCAAACCCGGTCCCCACGTCTTGTCTGATTCATGTCCTGACAGGTGATTGACCTGTCCCTAACAGGTGCGGCCTGATGTCGGCATGTCCGACGCGGATCCAAAGCACCGGCGGGTATCCCGGGAGCTGCACCAATCCATCCTGAATGGCCGCTATCCCGTTGGCGCGCGATTGCCCAGCGAGGCGCAGTTGGTCCGTCAGCATGGCGTGTCTCGTCCAACGGTCATCCGGGCCCTCAAGGACCTGGAGGTCGCCGGCTTGGTGGAGCGGCGCATGGGCTCCGGCAGCTTCGTGCGCCGGCCTGAGAAGACGCCGGCCGTCACAGGCCGGCAACTGGGCCTGCTGATTCCCGGCCTCGGAAACACGGAGATCTTTGAGCGGATCTGCGGCGAGCTGGCGGGCGTGGCGCTGGCACAGAACTTCAGCCTCCTGTGGGGCGGATCGCAGCACCCCCGTCACGACGCCGTCCTCAGCATCGATCAGGCCCGGCAGATCTGCGACCAGTTCATCGAACGGGGCGTGACGGGCGTCTTCTTCGCCCCGTTCGAGCGAATCCCCCGCCGTGAGGAGGCCAACCGCGAGATCGCCGAGCGTTTCCGGCTTGCAGGCATGCCCGTCATCCTGATCGACCGCGACCTCGGTCCGTTTGCCAAGCGCAGCGACTTTGACCTTGTCGGCCTCGACAACATGGCCGCCGGCTTCCTGCTTGCGGAGCATTTCCTCAAGCTCGGGTGCAGTCGCATCGCCTTCGTTGCCCGTCCGGATTCCGCCTCGACCGTGGACGCCCGCATCGCTGGCGCGCAGGCCGCCATCGCCAGTCGCCATCTCGAGCTCGCCCGCCGATGGGTTCATCTCGGTGACCCGACGGACACCCGTTTCGTCCGGAGCCTGATGGCCGGGCGCCACTGGGATGCCCTGCTTTGTGCCAACGACCACACCGCCGCCGAGCTGCTCCAGACCTTGCATCGGGAGGGCCATCGGGTGCCTCAGGACATCCGGATCGCCGGCTTCGACGACGTCCGGTATGCCACGTTCTTGGCGCAGCCCTTGACCACCATTCACCAGCCGTGCCGAGAGATCGCCATCGTCGCGATGCGGGCCATGCTGGAGCGACTGGCGGATCCGTCCCTGCCACCCCGCAGCCAATTGCTGGCCCCCGCCTTGGTCATCCGCGAGACCTGCGGCACTTACTCCGAGCCCAGCCGGACCAAGAAGCGCGAGCCCAAGTGACGCCGCTCGGCGGGCCGTTTCCGGGCGCCCCGTTGGCTTGCCCGGAATCATCCGCCCTCTCCCCGCAGCGCGTTCCCACGGCCGCGAGCCCCACGGCAGCCTCAGCCCAAGGTGCACCCGCAACCCTGCCACCTCCGAGTCTGGCCCGGCCAACGTCCGCATTCTCACCTCACGGTCCCCTCGCTTCACCGGCACGCTCGCGTCCATCGAGCGGATCGTCCCAAGCGCCTCCAACCGCTTCCGCGCGCTCGTCCCAAGCCCCTTGCCCCTCATCCACATCTCCAAGGTCCGCCACAGCGCCAGGCTCAGGAAGCACACCAGCAGGTGCGCATCCACTCGCTCGCCCTTCTGCTGGAGAACCGGCCTCAGCCCAATGCTGCTCTTGGCCGTACGGCATGCCGCTTCCACCTGCGTCAGCTGCATGGTTCGCCGCCATCGATTTGCCCGGTCCGTTTCCGTGCAGTGGGTCCGCAGCAGATACACACCCTTTGCCAGCGTCGGTTGCTCGCCCTCCCGCACCGGGCAGCTCAGCTCCAGCTCGATCGCCCGTCCCGTCCCGGGCGACCTCCGCCCTCAGCCATCTCGCCGCCGCCGGATACTTGCCCATCCATCGACCGATCCGCCGCTCCACCGGCCCGCC
>JBJSZF010000390.1:0-2540 GCA_046090125.1 Verrucomicrobiota bacterium | reverse complement strand
CCGCCATTCCATGTTCGGCCAGATCGAGGCCACCATCCACCTGTGCGAGCTGGAAGGCGTGGAGGTGTGGTTGCTCGCGGACTTCTTCCAGACGCGCATTTCCCAGACATCCATCGATGACATTCATGGTCATCCGATGCTGGTGTTTCGCTCGGGGCCGGACGCCTCGTGGCAGGCGCTGGCCAAGGGCGTGATCGACTTCGTCGGCGGGTGCCTGCTGCTGTTGGCGATGTCGCCGGTGATGTTGGCGGCGGCATTGGCGGTGCGGCTCTCCTCGCCGGGGCCCGTGCTCTTCCGGCAACAGCGGGCAGGCCTCAACGGGCGGCCGTTCACCATGTTCAAGTTCCGTTCCATGGTGACCAACGCCGAGCAGCTCAAGCAGGAGCTTGCAGCCCTGAATGAGATGTCGGGGCCCGTCTTCAAGGTCACCAACGACCCCCGCGTCACCCGAGTGGGAAAGTTCCTTCGCAAGTAGTCGATCGACGAGCTGCCGCAGCTCCTCAACGTCGTCCGTGGCGAGATGTCCCTCGTCGGGCCGCGCCCGTTGCCCGTGGACGAGGTGGCGCGCTTCGACGACCTCGCGCACCGGCGGCGGCTTTCGGTCCCGCCCGGCCTCACGTGCCTCTGGCAGGTCAGCGGCCGCAATGACGTGAAGGACTTCAAGGAATGGGTCCGCCTGGACCTCGAGTACATCGACAACTGGTCGCTGTGGCTCGACATCAAGATCCTGCTACGGACCATCCCGGCCGTGTTCACCGGCGCGGGGGCCAAGTAGTTCGTTGGCTCGCCTTCCAACGGGAGCCGCCGCATCCTCACCCCCATGCAGAACCTCATCGATGGCCGTGCCATCGCGGCCGACGTGCACGCGGAGACCTTGCGTCGCGCCCAGGAACTCCAGCGTCGTGGCGTCCAGCCCGGCATCGTCTTTGTTCGCGTGGGCGAGGACCCCGCCTCGCAGGTCTATGTGGGCATGAAGGAACGCAAGGCCCGCGAGCTGGGCATCCGCTCCGAGACCCTCGTCCTTCCCGAGGACACCACGCAGGCCGACCTCCTCGCGTTGATCGCCCGCCTCAACGCGGATCCCTCATGGCATGGCGTCCTCGTGCAGGCCCCGCTTCCACGCCACATCGACCAGGCCGTCATCTATGCCGCCGTGGATCCCCGCAAGGATGTGGATGGCTTCCATCCGATCAACGTGGGCAAGCTCCTTCTGGGCGACGACGGCGGCTTCATCCCCTGCACCCCGGGCGGCGTCCACCAGCTCCTCATCCGCTCCCGCATCCCCATCGAGGGCGCGGAGGTCGTCGTCCTCGGACGCGGCAACATCGTGGGCAAGCCCATGGCCTCCATCCTTGTCCAGAAGGGCCGCCATGCGAACGCCACCGTCACCGTCTGCCACAGCGCCACCCGTGACATCGCCGTGCATTGTCGTCGGGCGGACATCCTCGTCGCCGCGATGGGCGTTCCCCATTTCGTGAAGGCCCACATGGTCAAGCCAGGGGCGACCGTGATCGACGTGGGCGTGAACCGGGTCCCGGACCCCGCCAAGCCGGGGGCCACGCGCCTCGTGGGGGACGTGGACTTCGAGAACGTCCAGCCCATCGCGGGGCGCATCACGCCGAACCCAGGCGGGGTGGGACCGATGACCATCGCCCTGTTGCTGGCCAACACGGTGGAGGCGGCCGCGCGCCAATCCGCCTGAACCGGCATGGCGGCCTTTCGTCCACCGGGCGATTGCCCGGCCTGCCACGAGCACGTGCCCGCCGGGCGTCGTTCCTGCCCCCACTGCGGCAGCTCGGCCACCGATGGCTGGTCCGAGGCCGCGCGCACGGATGGCCTGGACCTTCCCGACGACGACTTCGACTACGACGACTTTGTGGCCCGGGAGTTTGGCAAGGGGCGGCCTCGCAAGAGGGCGGGCCGCGGCCCTGGGTTATCCCTGACGTGGGCGTTGGTGGCGATGGGGCTGGCGCTGGTGTTTGCGGGCGCAGGGTGGTTTGCGCTCAAGTGACGGCGACGTCGGGCGCGGTCGGCGCGGCGGCGACGTGGCGCGCGCCGTCCCCGGGGCCTCGGTCGGGCATCAAGGCGGCGAACAATGCGGGCAAGACCAGCAACGTGAGCAAGGTCGAGCTCGCAATCCCGCCGATGACGACCGTTGCCAGCGGCCGCTGGATCTCGGCGCCGGCCCCGGTGGCGACCGCCATGGGCACGAACCCAAGCCCGGCGACGAGCGCCGTCATCAGCACGGGCCGCAGCCGCATCATGGAGCCGGTGACCACGGACAGGCGGAGCGCGTGCCCCTCTGCGCGCAGCTCGTTGAACTGGCTGACGAGCACCAGCCCGTTGAGCACGGCCACGCCGCTCAAGGCGATGAACCCGACGGCCGCCGTGATGCTGAAGGGCATGCCGCGCAGCCAAAGCGCCAGCACGCCCCCGGTCACGGCCAAGGGGATGCCCGTGTACACCAACGCCGCCTGCCGCGCCGAGCTCAGCGCCAGGTACACAAGGACGAAGATGAGCAACCCGGCGGCGGGAACCAC
>JBJSZF010000389.1:0-5529 GCA_046090125.1 Verrucomicrobiota bacterium | reverse complement strand
CGACGACGTGTTCGCCTTCCTCGACGGCGTGGCCGCCGCGCCGCGCGGGGCCGCGGCGGGCGAGTGACGCCGTCCGCGCCGCGGGAGGCTCAGGCCACGATCCCCCCGACGACGTGGCCGTGGACGTCGGTGAGGCGGAAGTCGCGCCCCTGCGCCCGGATCGTGAGGCGCGTGTGGTCGATCCCCATGAGGTGGAGGATCGTGGCGTGGAGGTCGTGGACGGTGACGGAGTTCTCCACCACGCCGTAGCCGAGCTCGTCGGTCGCGCCGTACGACACCCCGCCGCGGATCCCCCCGCCGGCGAGCCAGCCGGAGAAGGCCTTCATGTGGTGATCGCGGCCGTCCCCCTGGGCCATCGGCGTGCGGCCGAACTCGGTGGCGAAGACGACGATCGTCTCGTCGAGCATCCCGCGCCGCGCCAGATCCTACACCAGCGCCGCGGCGCCACGGTCGACCTCCGCGGCCGTCCCCTTGACGTGGTCGCGGACCGCGCCGTGGTGGTCCCAGTCGCGGTGGTAGAGCTGGATGAAGCGCACGCCGCGCTCGGCGAGGCGCCGGGCGAGGAGGCAGTTGGACGCGAAGGAGCCGTCGCCCGGCTTGCAGCCGTAGAGTTCCATGACCTTGGCGGGCTCGCTGGACACGTCCATGAGGCCGGGGACGGAGGCCTGCATTTGGAAGGCCATCTCATATTGGGCGATGCGCGCGCCGATCTCGGGGTCATCGACGACGGCGTCGTGCTGGGCGTTGAGCTGGTTGACGGCCTCGATGACGCGGCCCTGGCGGTCGCGGGAGACGCCGGGCGGGTTGCCGAGGTAGAGGACGGGGTCGCCCTTGCCGCGGAGGTGAACGCCCTGGAAGCGGCTGGGGAGGAATCCGGCCGCCCATTGGCGGGCGGCGATGGGTTGGTTTTGGCCGCCGCGCCCGAGGGAGGTGAGGACGACGAAGCCCGGGAGGTCCTGGGCCTCGGAGCCGAGGCCGTAGGTGATCCATGAGCCCATGGACGGGCGGCCGGCGATCTGGGAGCCGGTGTTCATGAACATGTGGGCCGGGTCGTGGTTGATGGCCTCGCTGGTCATGGAACGGACGAGGCAGATGCGGTCGAGGACGGACCCGACGTGTGGGAAGAGGGAGCAGATCTCGATGCCGTTCTTGAAGGCCTTGAAGGGGAGCTGGGGGCCGTAGCAGGTGAGCTTCTGGCCTTGGAGCTGGGCGATTTGGCGGCCCTTGGTGAAGGACTCGGGCATGGGCTTGCCGTGCATCTCGGCGAGCTTGGGCTTGGGGTCCCAGGTTTCGAGGTGGGACGGGCCGCCGGCCATGGACATCCAGATGACGCGCTTGGCCTTGGGTGGGAAGTGATGGGGCCGCACGACGCCGGGCCATGCGTCCTTGCCACCGGATGCGGCGGCGGCAAGGAGGCCGGGCCGGAGCAAGGAGGCGAGGGCCAGCGCGCCCACGCCCTGGGAGGCGCGCCCGAGGAAGACGCGCCGGGTCTGGTTCTGGGCGCGGGCGAGGAGGAAGTCCTGGATGGGGTTCATGGTCAGGAGCGGGTGATGGTCTCGTGGAGGTTGAGGAGGGCGCGGGCGACGTCGGTCCACGCGGCGAGGTCGGCGGGCTGAAGGTCGGCGGGGGGCTTCCATTGGCCGGTGGAGACGAAGGCGCGGGCGGCTTCGGGCTGGGCGCGGTAGTCGGCGCGTTGCCGTTCGAGCAGGCGCGAGAGGGTTTCGACCTCTGCGGGCGTGGCGTCGCGGGCGAGGGCCTCGCGGACGGCCCAGCGGATGCGGCGGGCGTCGTCGGCCGGGCCGTGGCGGAGGATGCGTGCGGCGAAGGCCTTGGCGGCCTCGACGTAGGAAGGGTCGTTGAGGAGGACGAGGGCCTGCTGGGGGATGTTGGAGCGGGCGCGGTCGGCGGCGCATTCCTCGCGGGTGGGGGCGTCGAAGGCGAGCATGGAGGGATGGACGAAGGAGCGTTGCCACCAGGTGTAGAGGCCGCGGCGGTATTGGCCGGGGCCGACCGAGGCGTCGTAGCCGCGCTGGGGGAAGTTGAGGTTTTCCCAGTAGCCCTCGGGCTGGTAGGGCCGGACGGACGGGCCGCCGACGTCGGGGACGAGGAGCCCGGCGATGGCGAGGGCGTTGTCGCGGACGACCTCGGCGTCGATGCGCCAACGGCCTTGCCGCGCAAGAAGGCGATTCTCGGGGTCGCGGGTGAGGAGGTCGCGCGGGGCCTTGGACGAGCGCCGGTAGGCGGCGCTGTTCACGATGGTGCGGACCATGTGCTTGAAGTCCCAGCCGCTGTCGCGGAACTCGCAGGCGAGCCAGTCGAGGAGGGCCGGGTTGGCGGGGGGCTCGCCTTGCGCGCCGAGGTCGTCGAGGACCTTGGACAAGCCCACGCCGAAGAACTGTCGCCAGAGGCGGTTCATGACGACGCGGGTGGTGAGGGGGTTCTCGGGGGCGAGGATCCAGTCCGCGAGGTCGAGGCGGTTGAGCTTGCGCTGGGGCTTGGGGTAGCCGGTGGCGAGGGCGACGGGGAGCGTGGGCTCCATGACCTCGCCGGTCTCAATCAACCAGTTGCCGCGCGGGAGGACGCGGACGGTGCGGGGCTCGCCGCGCTCGGTGACGATGCAACGCGGGAGGGTGGCCTCGTAGTCGGCGACGGACTTGGTGGCGTCGGCGAGGAGGTTGCGGGTGCTGGCCAGCTCGGGGGCCTGCTTCTTGAAGGCGTCCGTGAGCCGCTTGCGCTGGGCGGCGTCGCGCTTGTCGGCGGGGATGCGAAGGACCTCGGCCAGCTCGGGCGGGGGCGGCAACGCGCCGGGAAGGGTGACGGCGTCGGCGTGGGAGGCCGTGGAGAGGCGGAACTTGCCGAGGGTGTGGTTGCCTTGGCCATGACGTTGCTGCAACTCGACCACGAGGACGTCGCCGGGTTGGACTTCGGACGTTGCCTTGAGCGCGAGCAGCAGTTGCTGGGGCTTGGTCACGTCCGGCAACACGGCCCATCCCGCGCCGGAGCCCTTGGCGTCGCCGTCGATGGCGGACGCGGCCGTCCATGCGCGGTAGGGGTTGTTCTCGGCGTGGAGGGTTTGCTCGTGGGTGGCACGCGCCATGGAGAAGGGCAGGGGGGCCGGGGCGGAGCCGGGACGTTCGATGCGGGCGACGACCTCGGTCAGGACGAAGTTGCCGTTGCCGGCGCGGCCGGAGCCCTTGGAGGGGAGCGAGTCGTCCGGGAGGGCCTCGATGCGGATGGCGGCGACGCGCGTGGGGGCGTTGGTGAACCGGAGCGTGTAGGCGTCGGTGTCGGGCTTCTTGCCGGAGGCGAGGACGGCGTGGTCGGGGAGGACCTTGAGGGTGGCTCCCTCCTTGGAATCGGCGGCGGCGGGCTTGAGTCGGGTCCAGCGGTCCTCGATGGCGACGGCCTGGGCGAGTTGTTGCTCCCACGAGGCCTGGGCTTGGACGAGGGCGGGATGCGGCCCGTCGTAGATCGCTTGGATGCCCTTGAGGACCTCGCGACGCCGATGCAGCTCGGCGGCCTGCTGGTCGTTGGTCACGAACATCCCATCCTCGCGCCGTCCGATGATGGTTTCCTTCACGTCGGCGAAGAAGGCTCCGAGGGCGTAGAAGTCGCGGGTGCTGATGGGGTCGAACTTGTGGTCGTGGCACTGGGCGCACCCGGTGGTTTGGCCGAGCCAGACGGAGCCGACGGCGCGGACGCGGTCGGTGAGGTAGCGGGCCTCGTAGTCCTTGGGTTGGGCTCCGCCCTCCTCGGTGGTGAGGAGGAGGCGGTTGAAGGCGGAGCCGACGAGCTGCTCGGTGCCGGCGCCGGGGAGGAGGTCGCCGGCCAGTTGCTCGCGTGTGAAGGTGTCGAAGCGCTTGTTGTTGTTGAAGGCGCGGATGACGTAGTCGCGGTAGGGCCAGATGTTGCGCGGGTTGTCGGAGTGGTAGCCGATGGTGTCGGCGAAGCGGACGACGTCGAGCCACGCGATGGCCATGCGCTCGCCGAAGTGGGGCGAGGCGAGGAGACGCTCGACCAGGCGCGGGTAGGCGTCCGGGGAAGGGTCGGCGACGAAGGCCTCGACGTCGTGCGGGTTGGGGGGAAGGCCGAGGAGGTCGAGGTGAAGGCGGCGGGCCAGCTCGCGGCGGGAGGCCTCGGGGACGGGCTGGACGTTGGCGGCCTTGAGTTGTTGTCCGACGAGATGGTCGATGGCGTCGGGGCCTGCGGGCGCGGCGGGCCGGGCGGGGCGTTGATAGGCCCAGTGGCCTTGGTATTCGGCCCCTTGCTCGATCCAGCGCGCGAGCATCTCACGCTGGGCGGCTGTGATGGACTTGTGGGTCTCCGGCGGCGGCATGAGGTCGTCGGGATCCGTCGAATGGAGGCGCCGGATCAGCTCGCTCTCGGAGGGCTTGCCCGGGACGAGCGCCTTCTTCCCGGACTTGGCCGGGGCGAGGGCCGCGTCGCGCAGGTCGAGGCGGAGGCCGCCCTTGACCTTGGCGGCGTCCGGGCCGTGGCAGGCAAAGCAGTTGTCGGAGAGGACGGGGCGGACGTCGCGGTTGAAGTCCACCTTGGGCGCCGCGAGGGCGGCGTGGGCCACGGCAAGGGCGGCACCGAAGGAGGCGAGCCGGGACTGGAAGGAGACGCTCATGAGGTGAAAACGCGAAAATGCTGCCCGTAGGGACGCTTGAAATCCACCGGGGATTCGCAGGAGTTCGGTGGTCCCCAGGACGGGTGCATCCAAAGTGAGGGCGGGGGCGCGTCCCAATGGGGGGACGGACCTGAGGACGTCCTCCCCTGCTGCCCCGTGCCGCCCTCCTTGAAACCGAACGCCAGCATGCCACGCCACGCCCCATAGGCGACGGTTCGGTCAGAAGGTTGCCGTTGATCTGACCCGAGTTAGCACACTTTGGGAGATCGCCAACACCCAGATGCTCTTCGTGGTCGCGTTCATGCCCTGCCGGGTTGGCTGCATGGGATGACCTGGTGCCAATTCGGCGTCGAGGACATCGAGAAACGGGAGGTCGGCACGCCTGGGCATCCTTGTCCCATTGGGTGGATTCCCATCGAACGGCAGGAGGCTGTGCGGTGCATTCGGATGAGCCACATTCCGTCGGACGGCAGGTGGCACTGGAACCATGCCTTGAAGCGCCGGCAAAATCTCCAGCCGGCCCATGACGTTCAGGTGGGGAATGAAGCCGGTGTCGGCGACCACCCGGACCATGGGTGACTGCTCCGTTCGCTTCGGTCTCCGCAAGGCTGAGCGCGGGAAGGGCATCGGCGCGCCGGAGAAGCGCCTCGTTGGACCAACGATCGAGGTCAAGGACGTTGCCCACCTGCTTCTGGGTCATGGTTCCCTGCCGGTAGCGCGTGATGGCGGATGCTTCCAGCAGGTCGCGGGCCAGCACCTCCGCCGAGGGCAACGCGACCTGAGCGGCTTCCGGAATCTCCACCATGACCTTCAGCCGCCTTCAGCCTAACGATGGCCGGTCGATTTCCTCAAGACCCGGTCGCCATGCCACCGCAGTCGGCCGCCAACCGGGGGGGGCG
>JBJSZF010000388.1:0-1895 GCA_046090125.1 Verrucomicrobiota bacterium | reverse complement strand
AAACCGTAGCCGAGGCCGTCGCACTGGGGCTCGATCTCATGGGCGAGAACCGCGTGCAGGAGGCCAAGGCCAAGATCCCGCTCTGCCCGGCGCGGGCCCGATGGCACTTCATCGGGCATCTGCAGTCCAACAAGGCGCGGGACGCGGCGGCGTTGTTCGAGGTGGTGCAGGGTGTGGATTCGCTGGCGATTGCGACCGAGCTGGACAAGCAGGCAGCGAAGCTGGGCCGACGCCTGGGCATCCTCCTGGAGGTCAACGTGGCGGGCGAGTCGTCGAAGTTTGGGTGGCGACCCGACGATGCCGTCGCGTCCATCCCGGCGCTGAACGCGCTTCCCCGCCTGGACCTTTTGGGCCTGATGACGGTGGCTCCCTACGCCACGGAGCCCGAGAAGGTTCGGCCCGTGTTCCGGAGGCTTCGCGAGCTACGGGAACGTTGCGAGGCGGCGCTGGGCGCGCCGTTGCCCGTCCTCAGCATGGGGATGAGCGGCGACCTAGAGGTGGCCATCGAGGAGGGATCCACGCTGGTCCGCGTGGGGACGGCGTTGTTTGGCGCGCGCCCCAGCGTGGTCCGCAAGCAGGGCGAGAGCGAGTAGGCGGCCGCGTGGCAGAGCCGTCTAGGCTCTGCGCGATGCGGCTGCGGCAGCCGCGTGAAAGAGGCCCCTCGCGGCTACTTCGCCGCCGAGCTGCGGCGCGCGAGGACGGCGGCGCCGGTGATGCCAGCCTTGTCGCCGAGCTTGCTGGCGATGATCTGGATGCCGTCCGAGGTGCCCGTCATCGCGTGGTCACGGGCGGTAGCCTCGATGATAGCCAGCATCTCGTCCTGCAACGCGTCCATCACGCCGCCCCCGAGCACGATGACCTCGGGATTGAGGAAGTTGATGATGTTGCCGACGGCGATCCCGGTGTACTCGGCGGCGGTCTCCACGACCTTTTCCACCAGCTTGTCGCCCTTGCGCAGCGCCTTGCGGAGGTCGCCGGACTTGAGGTCCGTCACGGCCTCCCCCGGGGCCAGCAGGTCCACGAGGCACGACTTGGCGCCGTCGCGGATGGCGTCGGACAGGTCCCGGAAGATGGCGGTGCGGCTGGCGAGGGCCTCGAAGCAACCCCGGTTGCCGCAGCCGCACTTGGGTCCGCCGACGTCGAGGACCATGTGGCCGACCTCGCCGGCCGTGCGGTTGAAGCCGCCATAGAGCTCGCCGTCGAGGATGATGCCGGCCCCGATGCCGGTGCCGAGGAAGATGCCGACGAGGGACCTGGGCTTGGAGTCGAGCTCGACCGCGTGGACGCCGAGGGCGCAGACGTTGCAGTCGTTCTCGACGAAGACGGGGGCGTCGAGGAGGCGGGCGAGGTCCTCGCCCAACGGCGCGTCCTTCCAGCGCAGGTTGGGTGCGAACAACACCTCGCCGGTGGCGGGGTTGATGGCCCCGGGCGCGCCGATCCCGACGGCCCGGACCTGCTTCGGGGAGAGGTCGGCCTCGTCGATGGCGTCCCTGACGCAACGTTGGATACGTTCCACCACGGCGTCGTAGCCGCGCTCGGCCTTGGTGCTGAGCTTGGCGGTGGCCAGGCACTTGAGGCCGGGCCCGAAGACGCCCGCGAGGATCTTGGTCCCGCCCAAGTCCACGCCCACGATCACGTCCTGACGCGCCGACGACTCACCCATGGCTTGATCGTCCCGTGCACGCGCCACGCGGCAAGCGCGAAGTCGGGAACTCGGTCTTCCGCCGCGCCCTCCGCCGCCGCGCCTAGCCGTACCGCAAGGCCTGGATGGGGCTAAGGCGGGCGGCCTTGAAGGCAGGGAAGATGCCCGCAAGGATGCCCACGCCCGCTGAGAACGCGACGGCCAGCAACTGGGCCTGCCAAGTCACGACGGGCGTGTTGCCCGTGGGCGAGAT
>JBJSZF010000387.1:0-6147 GCA_046090125.1 Verrucomicrobiota bacterium | reverse complement strand
CCACCCCGGTCTTGGAGGTGGCCTCCGCCACCCTGGACGACGCCGTCGGCATGACGTTCCGCTCGGACACGGATGGCGTCACGGTGCATTGGCTGCGTTGACAGGCAGGGGATGGGGAAGGCTGGATTGAACCCGGCACCGCCGCGGCGGGCTTCGACGAGAATCGCATGAAGAACTGGACACGACGAAGGATGGGGTGGTGCGTGGTGGCCGCCGTGGCGGCGATGGCGCTTCCCATCCGTGCAGACGACACCGTCGGCAAGTACCGCATCCAGTTGGTCTGGGGCACCGACGGGCCACCGTCAGCCGGCAAGGACATGAAGCCCCTCGACGCCGCCGCCGCGTCCCGGCTGCGCCAGCTTCGCTGGACCAACTACTTCGTCACCAAGACCGAGTTCTCGGCCGCCGACGGCAAGGAGCCGCGCCGGGTGACCTTGTCCGACCGCTGCGCCGTGGACCTCAAGGAGGTGGACGGGGGCAAGCTCGAGGTTCGGATGCTCAGCCTCAAGCCCGGCACCGAACCCCGGCAGGTGGCCAATCGCTCCATTGGGCACGACGCGTTGAAGAAGGGGGAGATGCTGGTGTACGCGGGAGACTCGAAGGATCGTTGGGACGACTGCTGGCTGGTCATTGTGGACGCGCCCGCCAAGACGGCCGCGGCCACGCCGCCCAAGCCTTGAACCACGCCGTCCCCAGCCTCATGCAGCCCTTCCAAATCATCTTCAACCCCACCAGCGCCGGCGAGCTCGCGCGCATGCCCAAGGACCTTCAGTTGCAGGTCCTCGGCCAGTTCCGGGGCCTCCCCCAGGAGCTGCAACGCGAGAACCCCCACTTTGGAAGCCTCGCCCGCAACGGCCGCACCCTCACCCGCTATCGCCTCGGCGACTACCGCCTCTACTTCGAGCGCCATCCCCTCGGCATCGTCGTCCACCGCATCCTGAGCCGGAACACCCTCAAGGACTTCCTGTACCGTTCCAGCCTCCCCACGGGCGAGGACGAGCAGTTGCAGGAAAACCCAAGGTTCTGGGAACTCATCGAGCGCGCCTCCGTCGCCGCCACGGCCCCGCCTTCCGCCTCGCCCGCGCCCGCACCCGTCACCGCGTTGTAACGGTTCAGTCATTGCCTCCGGGGCGCGTCCCCCATAGGACAACGCTGGATATGGCGAAGATTCTGGTGGTGGATGACGAGCCGGACGCCCTCGACCTCGTGGCGTTCAACCTCAAGCAGGCAGGCCTCGACGTCGTCACGGCCGACGACGGGGCCGCCGCGTTGAAGCGTGCCCGCGAGGTCGTCCCCGACCTCATCCTCCTCGACCTGATGCTCCCCGAGGTGGACGGGCTGGACGTGTGCAAGCAGCTCAAGCGCGACCCGGCCACGGCCGCCATCCCCATCATCATGCTCACGGCGAAGGCGGCGGAGATCGACCGCGTCCTCGGCCTTGAGCTGGGGGCCGACGACTACGTCACCAAGCCCTTCAGCCCCAGGGAACTCGTCCTGCGCGTCAAGAACCTCATCCGCCGCCGCACCGAGCCCTCCGACGCCCCGGAGCAACTCGCCTTTGGCGAGCTCAACATCGACATCCCCCGCCACGCCGTGACCGTCGGACGCAAGCGCGTGGACCTCACGGCGACGGAGTTCAAGCTCCTCACGACCCTGGCCCAGCGACGGGGCCGGGTTCAGACCCGGGACCAGCTTCTCCAGGACGTCTGGGAATACGACGCCGTCATCGACACCCGCACCGTGGACACCCACATGCGCCGGCTCCGCGAGAAGCTGGGCACCGCCGCCCGGTTCCTCGACACCGTCCGCGGCGTCGGGTATCGCTTCGTGGAGGGCTAGCAAGGCATGTGGACCTGGATCGCAAGTGCCGGCGCGGTGGTGGCGTTGCTGTCCGCATGGGCGGCCCGCGAACGCCGTTGGCGCAACCGCCTCCGAGACCAGTCCCTGCGCATCGCTGACCTCCGCACGCAACGCCACCTCCAGCTCGTCGAGGAGTAATCCAAGCAACAAGCCCTCCTCGACAGCATGCTCGAGGGCGTCCTCGTCCTCGACGCCGAGGGCCGCGTCGAGCACATGAACCCCGCCCTTCTCCGCTTGCTCGGGCTCGACGCCGAGGGCCGGGGCCGCCCCGTCGCCGAGGTCGTCCCCCTGCCCGGCATCGCCGACCTCGCCACCCGGGCCGTCCAGCAAGGTCGGATCACGGACCATGAAGTGGACCTGCTAGGTCCTCCTGCCCGGGCCTTCCAGGTCAGCGCCGTCGCCCTGCGCGATGCCGACCGCATCCTGACCGGCACCTTGTTCGTCTTCCACGACCTGACCCAGCACAAGCGGCTCGAAGACCAACGCCGCGAGTTCGTCGCCAATGTCAGCCACGAGCTGCGCACCCCCCTCTCCCTGATCAAGGGCTACACCGAGACCCTCCTTGGCGGGGCCATGGACCAGCGCGACACCATGGTCCGCTTCCTCCAGACCATCGACCGCCACGCGGACCGCCTCACGTTCCTCATCGAGGACCTCCTCACCATCTCGCGGCTCGAGTCCGGCCAGGTCATCATGAACCTCCAGCCCACCTCCTTGCGAGACGTGGCTGACGCCGTCCTTGTGGACCTGCGCCGCAAGGCCCAGGAACGCTCCGTCACCCTCCGCAACGACGTGCCCGAGGCCATCCGCGTCCATGGCGACGGCGACCGCCTCCAGCAAGTCGTCCTCAACCTCGTGGACAACGCCATCAAGTACGGCAAGCCCGGGGGCTCCGTGTCCATCGGCGCACGCGCCACCCAGGAGGACATCGTCGAGGCCTGGGTCACGGACGACGGCCACGGCATCCCGCCCGAGGCGTGCGACCGCATCTTCGAGCGCTTCTACCGCGTGGACCGGGCACGGGCACGGGAGCAGGGCGGGACCGGCCTCGGCCTGAGCATCGTCAAGCACATCATCCATGCCCACGGCGGCGAGGTCCGCGTCGCCAGCGAGGTTGGCAAGGGCACGACCTTCTCCTTCACACTCGCCCGCGTGAACGACGAGGCGGCCGCCTGATGCACTCCCTGGGGCCATGCCCGGACCGGAGACGATGCTTTCCGGCGCCCGACGGCCCGTGGTAGCCTTTGGCAGATGAAGCACGCAGGCAGGGCGAGCAAGGCGGCGAACCGGATGCTGGGTGTCGCGGCCGGGGGAGTGGTGGCATTGGCGTTGGCATTATGGCTCCTCGGCGTCCCGCCCGTGGCCACCGTGGGCACCCTGCTGGGGCCCTTCCTCCTCTTCGCCGGCTTCAACGCCTATTTCTTCCGGGATCCCGACGCCCGCGTCCCCAAGGGCCCGGGCCTCGTCGTCTCGCCCGCCCACGGGACCGTGGATGTCGTGGACGAGGTGGACGAGCCCCTCGTCATGAAGGGCCGTTGCCAACGCATCTCCATCTTCCTCTCCGTCGTGGACGTCCACGTCCCGCAGGCCCCCGTCTCCGGCAAGGTCACCCGCGTCACGCACACGCCCGGCCTCTTCCTCAACGCCCTCGACACCGAGTCCGCCGAGAAGAACGAGAACGTGCTCATCGGGTTCGACGCCACCGAGCCGGGTCGTGGCCCGGTGGCCGTGCGGCTGCTGGCGGGGTTAATCGCACGGCGCATCATCCCGTGGGCGGCTGTTGGTGAAAAGGTGTCCAAGGGCGAACGCATCAGCCTGATCCAGTTCGGCTCGCGCGTGGACCTGTACCTGCCGTTGGACGCGCGGATCGGGGCGAGCCTCGGGCAAAAGGTCGTGGGCGGCGAAACGGTCCTGGCCACTTGGAACGTATGAGCGGGGACAGGGACAGGGCTCCCGGTGTGCCCGCCTCAAGCCGAGAGGACGGGGATGCGTCCGCCCCCCAAGACAAGCTGCACATCTACCTCCTCCCGAACCTCTTCACGGCGGGCAACCTGTTCTGCGGCTTCCTTGCCTTGACCAAGATCGTGGAGGCGGACCTGGCGGATGGGAACTACCACGACATCAAGGTGGCCCTGACCCTGATCCTGCTGGCGTGCATCTTCGACCTGCTGGACGGCCGGGTGGCACGCATGGGGGGCTACGAGAGCCCCTTCGGACGCGAGTTTGACTCGCTGGCTGACATCGTGTCGTTCGGCGTCGCGCCGGCGTTCCTTGTGCACCGGATCGTCCTGCACGACGTGTTCCGGAACCACCCGGAGGTGGGCTGGTTCATCGCCGCCGCCTACGTCATCTGCGGGGCCTTCCGCCTCGCGCGGTTCAACTGCCTCGCGGCCATGTCCGGGACCGGGGGCGGCCGATACTTCCTCGGATTCCCCATCCCCGCCGCCGCCGGGATGGTGGCGTCGCTAACGCTGTTTCTGATCCGCTGGGAGGAGCGGGACTTCCCCAAGGGCACGTGGCGGTTCGCCTTGCCCGTCATCCTTGTCTTTCTCGCGGCGATGATGGTCAGCGAGGTGAAGTACCCCACGTTCAAGAAGGTGGACTGGAGGACGCAACGCCCCTTCACGAAGATGGTGGTCATCGTGCTGGTGGCGGGCTTGTTCGTGCTGCTCTTCAACCGCCTCCTTCCCTTCGTCGCGCCCCTCTTCTTCACCGCGTACCTGCTCTACGGCTTCATCCGTCCCTTCATCTCGCGACGCATGCAACGCACGGTCGAGGCGGACGACGACGAGGACGACGACGGCGCGGACGGGGACGACGCAGAGGTCGGAAAGCACCACGCCCACAGCCCATGAACGCCGGAACGGAGGCGGTGTTCTCGGTCGCCATTGGAGCCGTCGCCGGGTTCGTCACCAGCATCCCCGGAGGCCCCATCAACGCCACCATCGTCGCGGAGGCCCCCCGGCGCGGCCTGCGCTGGGCGCTCTTCCTGGGCCTCGGCGCCGTCTGGATGGAGGCCATCTATTGCACCTGCGCCTTCGCGGGATTCGCCCAGTTGCTCATGAAGGGATGGGCGCTGGCCGTCATCGAGCTGGCCAGCTTCCTCCTCATGCTCTGGCTTGGCCTCAAGTACCTCCGCGGCGGCACCGTCCCGGGCGAGCAACGCATGGAAGCCCTCGTCGAGGGCACCTTCCACCCCAGCTCGGCGTTCTGGACCGGGTTCCTGCGCGTCCTCGGCAACCCCTGCGTCCTCCTCCTCTGGGTCACCGTTGTTGCCACCCTCCTCTCGCGCGGATGGCTCGACAACGACTGGTCCAGCAAGTGGCCCTTCGTCGGTGGCGTCGCGGCCGGCGGCTTTGCGTGGTTCGCGATCGTCGGCTGGGGTGTCTCACGCGGCCACGGCCGCTTCGAGGAACGCACCCTCCGCCGCTTTTCCATGGCCAGCGGCCTTCTCCTCCTCCTAGTCGCCGTCGTCGTGGGCTCACGCCTCGTCCAACTGCTCGCCGAACGGCACGGCGGCGGCTAGACAGGCCATCGAACTTGGCCACTTGCCCGGGGTCGTGTGACCCCAAGGCGGCCTCCAGAGTCGTCCCAATCCCTGCGCATCATCCCGTCCCAGCCCTACTGTACCGTCGCCCGGAAGAACGCCTTCTCCGGCACGCCGTCGGAGGGCACGTCGATCCGCAGCAACTGCGTCCGCGTCGCCATGAAATCCCCGCGCAACGGCACCGTCGCTCCGTCCGTCGAGAGCCGAAACCCGGCCCCGCTCCAGCCCTTCAGGTCCGTCGAGTACCGCACCGAGTACCGACGGCCCGGGATCGCCAGGAACTCCATCGACAGCCGCTCCGCAGTCTTCTGCACCACCTTCAGCTCGAAGCCATCGGCCGGGTCGAACGCATACGTGCCCGCGCGGTATTCGTTCAGGTTCGAGATGCCGTCGCCGTCGGTGTCGTCCCCGGGCCGGACATCGCGGACGTTGCCGTTGCGACCCATCGAGGCCAGCAACGCACGTTCCCAGGCGTCCGGGAGGCCGTCGCCATCAAGGTCCTCGCCCAAGGTGAGGTCCATCGAGGTGACCTCCGTGGACTTGCCGAGCGTGGCCATGTTCACGGCCGTCTCCAGCGGCAGGTACGTGAACTGGCCGACCTGGACCTTCATCCGATAGGACGAGGCGGCGCGCAGGGCGGTGGCCTTGTAGTTGTCCGGCGTCGCCCCGGCGTCCATGGGGACGGAGAGGGAGTAGTTCCGGCCGGGGCCGAGGTTGGGGATGACGGCGGTGCGGACGCG
>JBJSZF010000386.1:0-7228 GCA_046090125.1 Verrucomicrobiota bacterium | reverse complement strand
CTACGACCCGGCCCTCAAGTCCGCGAGGCTGGCCTTGCTGCGGGAGGACCGTCGTTTCGAGTTCGTCATCGGAGACGTCGCCGACCGCGACCTGTTGCCCCGGGTCTTTGCGCGCACGCAACCCCAACACGTCATCCACCTCGCTGCCCAGGCGGGGGTTCGGCATTCGCTCAAGGCTCCGGAGGCCTACGTGGACTCCAACCTCGTGGGCTTCGCCAACATCCTCGAGGCCTGCCGACATCACGGCGTGAAGCACCTGACCTTCGCATCCTCCAGCTCGGTGTACGGCGCGAATGCAGCCATGCCGTTCAGCCCGCACGACGGGGCCGACCACCCCTTGAGCCTCTACGCCGCGACCAAGAAGGCCAACGAGGTGATGGCCCATGCCTACAGCCATCTGTTTCGATTGCCCACGACGGGGCTGCGCTTCTTCACGGTGTATGGGCCATGGGGACGCCCGGACATGGCATTGTTCCAGTTCACCGAGGCCATCCTCCAAGGAAAGCCCATTGCCTTGTTCAACCAAGGCAACATGCGGCGCGACTTCACCTACATCGACGACATCGTCGAGGGGGTCGTCCGGGCCAGCGATCACGTGGCCCAGCCCAACCAGCAATGGGACCCCCTCCACCCAGACCCTGCCAGCAGCCACGCGCCCTTCCGCCTCTACAACATTGGCAGCCACCGTCCCGTTGCCGTCATGGACGTGGTGCGCGAGATCGAGCGCGCGCTTGGACGCAGGGCGGAGCTGGAATACCTCCCCATGCAGCCCGGCGACGTCCTCGCCACCTTCGCGGACGTCACCGACCTTGCCGACGCGGTGGACTCCAACCCGTCCACGCCCATCGAGGTGGGCATCCCGCGTTTCGTGGAGTGGTATCGGGGCCATTACCGGCATTGACCCCTGTTTTGGCTCGCCGACGCCCGCCATCGCCCGTGTGATGTCCCCATGAGCGCAGCCTCTCCCGTCGTGGCCGTCGTCGGCCTGGGCTACGTCGGCCTGCCCTTGGCACTGCACTTTGCCGAGGCATCCACCCGCGTGGTGGGCTTGGACATCGATCCCTCCAAGGTCGCCCGGCTCAGCGCCGGGGAATCGTACATCTCCCACCTGCCGGCATCGCGCATCCGTGCGGCCTCGGCCAAGGGGCTCTTCATGGCCACGACGGACTTCGACCTTCTTCGCGAGGCCGACGCCGTTGACGCCTCAGCGGGAGCCGGACCTGTCCTTTGTGATGGCAACGGGCGCGGAGGTGGGCGCGCGCCTTAGCCGTGGGCAGTTGGTCGTGCTGGAATCCACCACCTACCCGGGGACCACCGAGTGCATGCTCCGAGACGTCCTCGAGTCCCATTCGCGCCTCGTCGCCGGGCAGGACTTTCACCTCGCCTACTCGCCCGAACGCGAGGACCCCGGCAATCCCCAAGGCCGTATCTCGTCCATCCCCAAGGTGGTGGGTGGGTTGACCCCGGCGTGTCGGGATGCTGCCACCGCCCTCTACCAGCGGGTCGTCCAACGCGTCGTCCCCGTCTCGTCCTGTCGGGCGGCGGAGGCCACCAAGCTCCTGGAGAACATCTTCCGCTCAGTGAACATCGCCTTGGTTAACGAGCTCAAGGTGGTGTACGACGCCATGGGCATCGACGTGTGGGAAGTCATCCACGCGGCCTCCACCAAGCCCTTCGGCTTCATGCCCTTCTACCCGGGCCCGGGCCTCGGCGGCCATTGCATCCCGGTCGATCCCTTCTACCTCGCATGGAAGGCCAAGGAGTTCGGGCTCCGCACCCGGTTCGTCGAGCTCGCCGGCGACATCAACACCGCCATGCCGGAACACGTCCTCCACCGGGTGGCGGATGCCCTGAACGACCTTGGACGCCCCGTGAAGGGCTCGCGCGCCCTCGTCTTGGGCCTCGCCTACAAGCCCGGCATCGACGACGACCGGGAGTCGCCTAGCTACGCCCTGATGGAAGGACTCGCCCGACGGGGTGCGCTCGTGTCGTACCACGACCCGCACGTTCCCGTCATCCGGCCCACTCGCGAGCACCCCCAGTGGGCCGGAATCCGGTCCGTGCCATTCACCGAGCAGATGGTTGCGGCCCAGGATGTCGTCATCGTCGCCACCGCCCATCCATCCGTGGACTATGACCAACTCGCGCATTGGGCGACCCTTGTCGTGGACTCCCGCAACGTGATGCGGGGCCCGGCCCGTGAGCAGGGCAAGGCCAGAATCGTCCGTGCGTGACGGACCCCGAGGGCGGGGCCACCCCGCTCGCAGTCCGGCTAAACCGTGCGGATGTCCGTGAATACCCTGGCCCGGCCAGACTCCCTCAACACGCGTCCCAGCGGCGTCGCCGACCCGGGTGCGAGCGAATCCCTCAACGCGGCTTCTTTGCCGGCGCCGGAGGCCAGCACCCAGACCTCGGAGGCCGCCCGCAACGCCCCGAAGGTCATGCTGACCCGTTGGGGCGGCGGCTTCGGGCCCGTCACGGGCACGTAGAATGCCGGCGCATCCGCCGTTTCCACCGGGGTTCCTGGGAAGAGTGACGCCACGTGGGCATCCTCTCCCATCCCAAGGAACACGAGGTCCAGCACGGGCCACTCCGCCCCGTGGCTGCCCGTCGCACGGCGCAACTCCTGCTCCGCCATCGCGGCGGCCGATGCGGGATCGAGCTCCCCCACGATGCGATGGATGCGCGTTGCGGGGACATGGGCGGGCCCCAGCAAGGTCTCCCATGCCAGGCGATGGTTGCTCTCGGGGTCATCGGGCGGGACGCAGCGCTCGTCGCCCCAGAAGAAGTCCACGGCGTCAAAGCGGACGCCGGACGCAGACGCCTGCTGGAATGCCTCCGACAGGAACCGCCTGGTAATGCGGCCGCCTGGCAATGCCACGCGATGCTGCCGTTGCTCGCGTGCAGCAAGCGCCACGCGGGCCAGCCACCGTGATGCCGCGTCCCGGGCCAGCGCGGCGTCGTCCTCGTACCGGATGATCTCGTAACCCATGTCGATGTGCCTGCAACGCTACCCAGGACCCGTCCCGGCGTTGAGCACCGAGTTGGCCACCCGAGCATTCATGGCCGCAGACCTACCGAAGCCCCTGCCGCCGTCATCGAAGCAGCGCGCCAATCCTCAGGGATGCCCCTTCCTCGATGGGGTCCCCGTGGGCAAAAACGGCACGCGCGAAGGGCGTTTGGACCAGGCGGCGAATGGACTCCCGGAGCCGGGCAGGATCGGTGCAATAGCGATCCGGCAACAGTTCCAGGCAACGGCCGGCGAGGTTCACCACGGCGTCGCCAAAGACCACCAAGTCCCGGCTTGGAATGCGAATCGCGACCTCGCCCGGCCCGCCACCCGTCAGATCCTCGACAACCCAGTCGTCCTTCCATCCTGTCCCGAGGGGCAGCCGCTGCCACGTGGGCGAGTCCAGCCCGCTGCCCGGCGCGGCCCACAACCGCACCCGGGTTTCCCGATTCCACTCCAGGGCGGCGCGCTCGTGGTTGCCATTGGTGGCGACGACGGCCGAAACCATCGGTCGATCCGAGTCATTCGAGCCGAGGTCCGCCGGGCCGCCGATGGGATCGACCAGCACCCATGAGGCGTCGTGAGTCTGGAGGGCGTGACACGCCCATGCCACGCGGATAGCGGCGTTGTAGGCGTGCCACCGACGGACGCCAGGAAGCCAGTTCAAACCCGGGATCGCCACGCCACGTCCTCGCTACTGCTTTTTCTTCTTGCTGGCCTTCTTCTCGGCATCCCGGAGGAGCTTGTCCGCCTTGTTGTTCTCGGCCTGCTCCGTCTTCTCGAACTCCTTCTCGGCGACACGAACGCCCGGGAGCCTCGCCCGCTCGGCGTCGGCCATGCTGGCGGCTTCGGAAGGCGTGGGCAGGACCGTGGGACGCAATAGGACCATCATCTCGGTCCGCTTGCCGTTCCGCGACCTGGACGAAAACAGGTTGCCAAGGATCGGGACGCTGGAGAGGCCGGGAACACCGGAGCTGCTACGGGACGTGGACGAGGTGATGTAACCGCCCAGCAAGATGGACTCCTTGTTGCGAACGGTAACCGTCGAGGATGCGGACCGGTTCTCGGTGGAGGGGATGTCGTTGCCATCGATCTTCGTGGAGCTCCCGACCTGGGCGATGGTTTGGTTGATTTCCATGACTACGAGGTTGTCCGGGGTGATGAACGGCATGACGTTCAGTTCAACGCCCACGAATTGTCGCTGGATCTGGGTGGAGTTTCCAAAGCCGCCGCCAAAGAAGGACCCGCTGACGAAGGGAACGACGGAGCCCACCTGGAAGCTGCCCTCGGTGGCATGGGAGGTGAGGACCCGGGGGCGCTGCACGACATTGACCCGGGAGTCCGTGGCCAGGGCGTTCATCGCGAGGTCCCAGTTGTTGCCGAGCTGCATGAAGTACGTCAGGCCGGAGGCCGATGGGAAGTTCGAGGCGGACTGGGCAAGTCCCCCGAGGAACTGGTTTCCCGTGGCCAATCCCTTCTCGCCGTTGTTCATGACGCCGCCTCCCACGACCCTGGGATCCCCGTTGAACTGCTTGGGCCGTTGCCCGGCGGTGACGCCGTAGTTCAGGCCGTCCTGCAGCGACACCTCCATGATGATGGCCTCGATGAGCACTTGTGCGAGCAGCGTGTCCACCTTGGCGACGACCTCCTTGATCTTGGCGATGTCCTTCTTGCGGGCATAGACGATGAGGGAGTTGGAGCGGAGGTCGGCCGTGATGTTGGCGTTCTGCATCAATTCACCCAGGGAGCCCAGGCCGCCTTGTCCCCGGCCCGATGCGTTCAGGCGGCCTTGGAAGGTTTGGCCGCCCGTGGTGCCTGTGGTGACGCGCGCGGGTGTGGTGGCTTGGTTCGGATAGTACCCGCCTCGGTTGTAGTTGTTGTAGCCCGAGCCCCCAAATCCGGAGCCGTAGCCGCTCATGCCTCCCATGCCGCTCATTCCGCCCATGCCGGTCATCCCAGACCGGCTTCCGGAAAACCCTCCCCGACGCGACCCGCCCATCCCGCCCATCCCGGCGCCGCCCATGCCCGCCGCCCCACTCATGCCACCGCCGCCACCGCCGCCGCTGCCGGAGATGACGCTCTGCATGGTCTGGTAGATGTCCTCGACCTTGCCGTAACGGATGGGGATCACCTCGAGGATGAACTCGTCCTCGATCTCGATGTCCACGCGCGCGATGAGCTCGAGCATGCGCTTCACGTTGATGGCGAAGTCGCGAAGGATAAGCGTCTTGGTGCTTTCCAGCGCCACGATCCCATTCGCGCCCTGCGCGGAGGCAAAGACCTTCACCAGCTCGCTGGCCTCCTTGGGATCCAGATGCTTGAGCTGCACCACGTGGGTGATGAACTGGCTGGCCTCCGCGTAGTTGGTGGACGCCACGTTGCTGAACTTGCTGCCCATTTGCATGGCCTGCTGGGAGGGCACCACCAGGATGAAGTTGTCGCCCGTGGGAATCGTGGTGATGGCATTCAACGCCATCACCGTGTCCAGCGCCTGGATCGTCTCCTCGACGCTCAGCGTCTTCGTCGGCAGGTAGGTGATCTGCTGCTTCAGGTTCAAACCCTGTCCCCGCAACACCGTCCGGCCCGTCAACCGCGAGTAAAACCCGTCCAGCATCTGCTCCAGCTCCATGTTGCGGAACTTGACCGACTCCACCAGTTCCTCGGGCGTCTCGGCGTCCTGGGCGGCGGCAATCGCGGCGTCGTTCGCCTCCTGGTCCGCGTTGCTCACCGGTTGCTGCCCGGGAGCGGCCGGTGTTGCGGGCTTTGCGGTGCCCGCACCGGGTGCTCCCGGAGCACCGGGACGAGCGGGCCCGGCGGTGGCAGGACCCGCGCCCGGGCGGCCCGCGCCTGCGGCGGCGTTCGTGGCCTTGGCGGTCGCACCGGGCCTTGGAAACTGCGGCGGCAACGCAATCCGATTGGTGGTCGCCGCCGTGCCCGTCGCGGCGGCGGGCGCGGCCGGGGCAGGCAACGTCGCAGGTGTCCCCGGGGCGGGCGTCGGGGCGGGCGCAGACGTGGAAGGTGCGGCGGCCGGTGCGGTTGCAGCCTTGGCAGGCGTGGCCGCCTTGGGCGACGGAGCCGTTGGCAGGGGCGGCAAGGACGGTGCAGGTGGAGGCGTCTGGGCGGACGCCATGCCGGCCATGGCAATCCAAGCAGCGCAACGAAGGGCGGCGATGCGGTTCTTCACGGTTTTCCTTTGGAGGCAGGCCGGTTGGTGGCGGCCGGTGGGGAAGTCTGGGCCTTGCTTGGCGCGTTGGTGGCGGGGGCCGCGGCGGGACGGGAGGAAGGCTTGTTCGTGGCACCGCGTGTCGCCGGAGCGGCCACCTTCTTCTGGACGCTGGCTACGAACGTGATTGTCGCCGTCAGCCGGGTTTGCGAGGGGTCGAGTCGGAGGTTGGAGACGTCGCGGACGCGCACCATGGACGCGCCGGAACCCAGCGCGTACAGGAACGCCACCAGCTCTGGCTCGCCGGCGTTGAGCGCGACGGTCACCTGCAGGTCATCGAAGAACTGGTTCGTCTGGGAGCCTCCGACGCGGGCGGACACGGTCGAGGGAATCATGCTGAGGATCTGGACGCCGGCCGCTGCGGCCTCCCGGTTCACGTCGGCCTGGAGGCGGTTGGCGGCGTCGTCGCCTGCGAGCTGCGCCCCGCTGGTCTGAAGCTCTACCAGGCGCTTGGCATAGGCGTTGGTCTTGGTCGTCTCCGACAGGTACCGAGCCTTCAGGCGGCCCGTCTCCTCGAGGCCGCGCTCGATCTTTTGGTACTCGTCCCACTTGGGCCACACGAACCAATAGCTGAGCAACGCCACCATCACGACCATGGCGACCAGCACCATGCGCCGTTCCGCCGGCTGAAGGTTGAGGCGGTCGAACAACGCCGTCATTTGGCCTCCATCCGGTTCAGCTCCGCCTCGAAGCTCCACGTTGCCAGCGTGCCCCGCACCTGGACTTGCGCGGGTTTCACCGCCGAAAACAGGGGCTGGTTGCGAGCCTTCACGGCCAGCAGCTCCGAGTTATAGCGCGTGACCGCCTCGCGACGGGACGGGTCCACGGTGCCGTCCAAGCGAAGCGTGCGGCCACGGACGAAGTTCAACGACGTCAAGGTGAGGTCGTCCGGCAGGGTCTCCACCGCCGCCTTCCAGCAATCGAGCGCGGCGAAGCGGAGGTTGGCCTGCTCCTCCAGGATGAGGACCTGGTCGCGCAGGCGCATGGCGTTGGTG
>JBJSZF010000385.1:0-3741 GCA_046090125.1 Verrucomicrobiota bacterium | reverse complement strand
CCGATGAAGAGGCCGACGATGGCGGAGCCGAGGATGCCGACGTCGCGGAGCATTTCGCCGAGGCTAAGGCCCTTGGCGGAGGCCTCGGACTTGGGAAAGGCTTGGCCGAAGAACATGACGCCATAGACAATGGCGGGGAGGAGGAAGCAGCCGAGCTGGAGCTTCCAGCTTTGGTCGGCGAGGGAGTTGTGGATGAAGCCGCCGATCACCATGCCCGCAGGCCAGGACGCGTGCAGGATGTTGAGGTAATGGGTGCGGTTCTTGGGGAAGAGGGTGGCGACGAGCGGGTTGGCCACGGCCTCGAGGGTGCCGTTGGCGACGGCGAAGAGGAACGTGCCGGACCACAGCCATACGAAGGCGGTCTTGGTGTCCATGCCATCCTTCGCGCCGAAGGTCACGAGGGCGGAGACGACGTGGAACAGAAACGCGGCGGCGACGAGCTTGCCGTAGCCGACCTTGTCCACGATGACGCCGCCAATGATGATGCCGAAGCAGAACCCGGTGAATCCCGCGCCGTTGATGAGGCCGATTTCCAGCCCGGTGAAGTTAAAGGCCTTCACCCAGTCGCCGAAGATGGCACCCCGGATGCCGAAGCCGATGCCGGCCGCCAAGATGGCCATGAAGCCTGCCCACAGCAGGCGTTTTGCGTTCGAGGCGATGCCCTCGCTTGATCCGTTGCTCATGTTGATAGCTGCGTTGGTCGTTGAACGGGCGCGGCCTCAACCCGGCGAACCCGCGCGGGCCAGGACCCTGGGCTGCTGCCAGCCCCGGCCGGTTCCCCCGGTGGTTCGATCATTCCGTGTGTTGCCACGCCCATGGTTGCAAACGCGCGCCGCCAAGCCCATCGCGGGCACGGCGTGAATGCGCGGAAGTGCTTCAGTGAATCGCGCCGACGTCCCGTGGCGCAACGGAAAAGACGAATGGCCCGGCGACGGGCGAGCCGTGCCGGGCCATGCAGCGGAAGCCTGGGTCAGCAGGCCCCGTGGGGACGTGCGCGCACCTCAGGAGGCGGCGGGCGCCTCAGGGAGCGGGGCAACGTCCTCGATGGTGGCATTGATCTCGAGGAACTCGAGCACCTTGCCCATCAGGATGTCCTGCCGGATCTCGCCGGCCGCGTTTCGCTCCTGGATGGCCTTCACCATCTTCTCCGGCGTGGTGTTGTTCTGCTGGGCCAGCATCAGCACGCGCTGCGTCATCTCGCGGTCCGACACCGACAGCTTCTCCTCGGCGGCGATGCGATTGAGGATGAAGGCTCCCTTGACCCGCTCGCGCGCGCTGACGGCGGCGTTCTGGTAGATCTCGTCCTTCTTCCCCTCGATGAACTCCTTGGGAACGCCGCGCTGCTGGTTCTCGTTGACGATGTTGTACACGACGGAGCGCGTCTCGCTGGCGACGATGCTCTCGGGCAGGTCGAACTCGACCTGGCCCATGAGGGTCTTGAGGAGATGGTCGCGCACGGCCTTCTTCTGGCGCATGTCCAGCTCGCGCTGGAGGTCGTTCCGGATGCCTTGCAGCAGCACCGACATGTTGTCCGCCCCAAACGATTGGGCGAAGGCGTCGTCGGCCTCCGGCAACACCTTCTGCTTCACGCCGGTGACGGTGACCTCATAGACCACGTTCTTTCCGGCCAGCTCCTTGTGGACGAAGTCGGCGGGCAACGTGAGCGGGATGGTCCGCTTGTCGCCTGAGGACGCGCCCACCAAGGGCTCGGTGAAGCCCGGGATGAACGATCCGGGCCGCACGAGCACCCAGGAGTTTTCCTTCGACGTCAGGCCCAAGGCCGTGGGCGCCAGCGCGGTCAACGGCTGGCCGTCGCACGTGCCCACGTAGCTGACGACGGCGACGTCGCCCTCCTGGATGGGGCGTTGGACGTCCTCGAACTTCGCCTGTTGCTCGCGCAGGATCCCAAGGGCGCGCTCCACGTCGGCATCCGTCGCCACGCGCAGCTCGCGCTTGGCCGCCAGGCCCTTGTAGCCGGGCAATGCGAAGTCGGGAGCCACCTCCACGGTGGCGGTGAACTGGAGCGCCTGGTTGCGCCCAAACTGCTGCTCCTCCACGTCCAGCGTCACCACCACGCTCAGCTTCTCCTGCGACGCCGCCGCCCGGAAGCTCTCCTCCACCAGCTTCTTGCGCGCCTCCTCCACGATCTTGGGCTCGTAGGACTTCAGGATCAGGTGCCGCGGGGCCTTGCCGGGCCGGAAGCCCGGCAGTTGCGCCGCCTTCTGGAATTGCCCCGCAACGTCGTCAAACACGGCGTTGACCTTTTCCACGGGCACCTCCACGCGGAGGAGCTTCTTGCACGGACCCAAATGTTCGACGGAAACGTTCACGGTTTTGTTGCCTTTTGACGGGTGCGACCCCGACGGATGTTGACGCTCGTTCCTCTTCCCGGCCGGCTTGGCCCGGTTCGGCAAAGGGAGCGGATGCTAGGAACTTGGTTTTGACGGGGTCAAGGTGTTGTTCGGGGCAGTTGAGGGCCAAGGGCAGGGGCATCCGGCATGAGCGATCCAAACAAAGGCTCGCATGACCTGCCGCCCAGACGTACGCGCTCGGCCAGGCCGACCCGCCCGCCCCCCTCACGGCGCCATCAGCCCCGCCTTGCGCAACTGCGCGGCAAACGACGTCGTTCGAGCCGGGAAATAGCCCGTCAACAACCGCGCC
Source organism: Verrucomicrobiota bacterium (assembly GCA_046090125.1). Lineage (GTDB taxonomy): Bacteria > Verrucomicrobiota > Verrucomicrobiia > Limisphaerales > UBA9464 > UBA6176. The sequence continues at coordinate 1,080 of JBJSZF010000385.1, read as the reverse complement.
ACCTCCGGTTCCCAGTGACCCTTCGTCGTGTACGCCTCGAACGGGCCCTCCTTGTACGGGTGCACGTCGCGCCGATAGCTCCCCCAGCGCGCCGCCTCCGCCGGCATCGCTGGCCGCAGGATGTCCGCCAATGCCCGATACCGTTCGCCCGCCTGGAACGCGTCCAACGCGCCACCCGGCCCCAGGTGCTGCGCCGCCCGGTGCCCAAACTCCTCCCGGAACCGAGCCGACCCACGCAACCGCTGGAAAATCCGCGTCGGGCTTTGGTCGTCGTCCGCGTCCAGTCGGTTGTCCTCCGGGCGTTCGAGGGTGCGTTCGCCGTCCCAGACAATGAACCGCCAACGCCCGGCCGGGCTGCGGCGCCGGGCGGCGTACCAGTTCGAGGAACGGTCCCAGTCCGCGTTGGCCCCGTAGAGGTTCGCGAGCATGAAGTCGATGAACGCCGGGATGTCCAGGAACCGTCCCACGGCCTCGTAATCTTCCTCGGTCGTAACGCCCGCGTTCACGCGCGCCATGAGCTCGTCCCAAGACTTGCCGTCGCCCGACAACACCTTGTCCGCGTTGCGCGCGTCGTAGTCGTCGTCCTTGCCGCCCCAGGCCTGCGCCGCGAAGTGCGCGTCGGGCCGCTCGCACAGGTCATACACGCCCCAGTAAAGGCCGTTGAGGAAGAGGTGCACGGGACGGCTGCGCGCGGCGGGTTGGCCCATGGCGGCGTGCGTTGCGCGCATCCACGGGTCGCGCAGGTAATCGGCCGTGCGTCGCTCGGCGGCGTCCCAATGAAGCCAGGAATGGTTGTTGCCGGACCGCAGCACGAGCTGGTCGATGGAGGCCGCCCCGCGCCCGAACACGCGTTGCTTGAGCTTCGCCGTCCCATAACGCGCGCGGAACACCACCCGGAACGAGTGCTTCGGGGACTCCTTCGGCATCCGGTTCCATCCGCCTTGGATGCGAAGTCCGGCGTCCGCGCCGAACACCAATCCGCCGGGGCCGCCATCGAAGAAGAGCCGGGCCCGGCGTTCCCACGCGTCGCCCGTCTCGGTGGGGTGCGTGTAGAGGCCGTTCGTGGCCCCGAACAAGGCG
>JBJSZF010000384.1:0-4443 GCA_046090125.1 Verrucomicrobiota bacterium | reverse complement strand
ATCGTCAACGCCGGCATGCTCGAGGTGTACCAGGAGATCCCCCCGGACCTTCTCGCGTGCGTCGAGGACGTCCTCCTCAATCGCCGCCCCGACGCCACCGAGCGCCTCGTGGCCCTCGGCGAGGACATCAAGAAGCGATCGGCTGGCCCCACCCAGGCCGCCGTCGTCGCCGACGAGGCCTGGCGCTCTGGCACCGTCGAGGAACGCCTCCAGCACGCCCTCATCAAGGGCATCGACGTCCACGTCGAGACCGATGCCGAGGAAGCCCGACAAAAGCTTGGGCGCCCCCTCCTCGTCATCGAGGGACCCCTCATGGATGGCATGAACGTCGTCGGCGACCTCTTCGGAGCCGGGAAGATGTTCCTGCCGCAGGTCGTCAAGTCCGCGCGCGTCATGAAGAAGGCCGTCGCGTACCTCACCCCGTTCATGGAGGCCGAGAAGCAGGCTGCCGCCGCCGCCGGGGTCGCCACCCAGGCCCAAGGCCGCGTCCTCCTCGCCACCGTCAAGGGCGACGTCCACGACATCGGCAAGAACATCGTCGGCGTCGTCCTCGGCTGTAACAACTACGAGGTCATCGACCTCGGCGTCATGGTCCCCACCGACAAGATCCTCGACGCCGCCGTCCAGCACCGGGCCGACGTCATCGGCCTCTCGGGCCTCATCACCCCGTCGCTCGACGAGATGCAGCACGTCGCCCGCGAGATGGAGCGCCGCAACATGCGGCAACCCCTGCTCATCGGCGGCGCGACCACCTCGAAGGCCCACACCGCAGTCAAGATCGCTCCGGGCTACCGCGAGCCCGTCGTCCATGTGCTCGATGCCAGCCGTGCCGTCCCCGTTGTGTCGGCCCTGCTCAGCCCGGACCAAAAGGCTGGCTTCGTCGCCCAGCTTCGCCTGGACCAGGAATCCGCCCGCAACCAGCACGCGGGCAACCGCCGCAAGCTCCTGCCGCTCGACGAGGCCCGGCGGCGTGCCCCGGCGCTCGCCTTCGATGACCTTCCCCAACCTGCCTTCACGGGCGTCCGCCTTCTGGACACCGCGCCGCCCCCGCGCACGGCCGGCATGTCGGGCTCCGACGCGGCCCTTCCCGCCGAGGCCATCCGCCTCGAGGACCTCGTCCCCTTCATCGACTGGTCCCCGTTCTTCCACACCTGGGAATTGCGCGGTCGGTATCCCGCCATTCTCGAGCACCCGCGCCACGGCGAGGAGGCCCGCCGACTCCATGCCGACGCCCTCCGTCTCCTCGACGAGATCGTGTCCCGCCGCCTGCTGCGCGCCCGTGCCGTCTATGGGTTCTTCCCCGCCAACCGCGTCGGCGACGACGTCCAGGTCTATGCCGACGCCGGGCGTTCCCATCCCTTGCAACGCCTTCACTTCCTGCGCCAGCAAATGGAAAAGGAGGATGGCTCCCCGAACTGGTGCCTGGCCGACTTCATCGCGCCCTGCGGCACCTCGACGCCGGCGCCGGACCATGTCGGCGCATTCGCCGTGACCACCGGCTTCGGCCTGAAGGAGATGGTCGCGCGGTTCCGCGCCGCCCAGGACGACTACCGCGCCATCATGGCGGAGGCGCTGGCGGACCGTCTCGCCGAGGCCTTTGCGGAATACCTGCATCAACGTGCCCGGCGCGAGTGGGGCTACGGCTCCGCCGAACGCCTCACGATGGAACAGGTCATCGACGAGGCCTACCGGGGCATCCGTCCCGCGCCCGGCTACCCGGCATGTCCCGACCACACCGAAAAGCGCCTGCTGTGGGACCTGTTGGGCGTCGAGCGCCACGCAGGCATCACCCTCACCGAAAGCTGCGCCATGTGGCCCGGTGCGAGCGTCAGCGGCCTCTACTTCGCTCATCCCACGGCCCGCTATTTCGCCGTGGACAAGCTCGACCGCGACCAAGTCGCCGACCTTGCCCTCCGCAAGGGCATGGCTACCGCCGACATGGAACGTTGGCTCGGCCCGTGGCTGAACTATGACGCCTGACCCATGAGTCGCCTCGCTTTCGCGGCGTCGCAGGCCTCGTGCCCGCGCAAGGCAGGACCCTTCGCAAATCCCTTCTGGCCTTGCCTCGGCCAAAGCAGGCACCCTTTCCTGAAATGTCGGGATCAACGACAGGCAGCAAGACAGGCACCGGCACCGTGGCATCTCGGGACGTGGTCGTGACGAACCGTCAGGGAATCCACGCGCGTCCCTCCGCCGCCTTCGTGAAGCTCGCCGCCCAGTTCCGCTGCGAGGTCACCCTCGAGAAGGACGGGGAATCCATTAACGGCAAGAGCATCATGGGACTCCTCATGTTGGCCGCAGGACCGGGCTCCCGCATCCGCATCGTCTGCGACGGCGACGACGCCATCCTCGCCGCCGACCAGCTCGCCGGGCTCGTCACCGGCGGCTTCGGCGAGGTCTAGTGCCAAGGCACCTCGGCGTTCGGAGTCGTCCCCGCTACCCCATTCTTCACCCCCAGCCAGCGAGGCATCCATGTCGGACTTCAACATCCACTACGTCGCCAAGCTCGCCCGCGTCGCGCTCACGCCCGACGAAGAGCGGCGCCTTGGCGAGCAACTCGGCAACATCCTCGGCTACATCGAGAAGCTCCGCGAGGTGGACGTCTCCGGCGTCGAGCCCATGTCCCACGCCTTCCCGCTCGCCAACGTGGCCCGCCCCGACGAGCCCGCCGGCTCGTTGGCCCACGACGACGCCCTGCGCAACGCGCCCTCGCGCTCCGGCGGCCTGTTTGTTGTCCCCAAGATCGTCGAATGACGCCGCACCCCACCCGGAGGATCCTCCCATGCTGCATCGACTGACGATTTCCGACCTCACCAAGCGGCTTGCTTCCGGCCAGGCCTCGGCTACCGAGGCCCTCGAGGCGTGCCTTGCCCAGGTGGACCGTGTGGATGGCAACGTTCGCGCCTTCCTCTCGATTGACCGCGACGACGCTCGCGCCCAGGCGCGCGCCGCTGATGTCGAGCTGGCCGCCGGGCGCGGCGGCGACGCCCGCCCACTGCTGGGCGTCCCCATCGCCCTCAAGGACGTCCTCTGCCACCGCAACCAGCCTGTCGGCTGCGCCTCCAGGATCCTCGAGGGCTACGTATCGCCCTACGACGCCACCGTCGTCGCAAGGCTCAAGGCGGCGGGGGCCGTCCTCTTCGGGCGACTCAACATGGACGAGTTCGCCATGGGTAGCTCCACCGAGAACTCAGCCTACTGGACGACCCTCAACCCCTGGGACACCACCCGCATCCCGGGTGGATCGTCCGGGGGATGCGCCGCCGCCGTCGCCGCCAACGAGGCCTTCGCCACCATTGGCTCCGACACCGGCGGCTCCATCCGCCAGCCGGCCGCGCTCTGTGGCTGCGTGGGCATCAAGCCCACCTACGGACGCGTCTCGCGCTACGGCCTTGTCGCCTTCGCCAGTTCCCTCGACCAAATCGGACCCTTCACCAAGTCCGTGGGCGACGCCGCCCTCGTCATGGAGGCGATTGCCGGGCATGATCCGCATGACTCCACCAGCCTCAACGAGCCGGTGCCCCGCTACCGCGACGTCCTTGGGGCGTCCTCGCTCAGGGGCACGCGGATTGGCGTCGTGAAGGAGTTTCAAATTGGCGGCATGGACCCCGAGGTGGACGCCGCCTTCCGCGCGGCGGTCCGGCACCTTGAAGGACTCGGCGCCGAGGTCCGGGAGGTCAGCCTCCCGCATTCCGACTACGCCGCGGCCACGTATTACATCATCGCCCCGGCCGAGGCCTCGGCCAACCTCGCCCGCTTCGACGGCGTCCGTTACGGCAAGCGCGTGGACGGTCCCGATGCCTTCGAGCTCAACAGCCGCACCCGCGGGTCCGGCTTCGGCCCCGAGGTCAAGCGACGCATCATTCTCGGCACCTACGTCCTCAGCAGCGGCTACTACGACGCCTACTACCTCCGCGCCCAAAAAGTACGCGCCCTCATCCGCCAGGACTTCGAGCGCGCCTTTGCCGAGGTGGACGCCATCGTCACGCCCACCACGCCGACCCCGGCCTTCAAGGTGGGCGAAAAGTCCTCCGACCCCTTGCAGATGTACCTCAGCGACATCTTCACGATCTCCTGCAACCTCGCCGGCATCTCCGGCCTGAGCCTGCCCTGCGGCATCACCCGCCAGCCACGCCTCCCCATCGGCCTCCAGTTTCTCGGCCGCCCCCTGGGCGAGCCGGACCTCCTTCGCATCGCGCATGCCTACGAGCAATCGACGCCGTGGCATCGCGAGGTCGCGCCCCTTGGCTAGCCGCCGAGCCGCCCGCCAAAGCATTTCCCGCTCCCGCTCGTCCGCGCGCCCGTTCAAGGTGCGTGGGAATGAGTGCTTCCCACCCCACCGTCCCCGGCGGCGACGTCGAGGCGATTGAACGGCTTGCCGCCCGCCGCGCAGCATTGGTCGAACAGGTGGGGCGAGCGGTCGTGGGCCAGCGCGACGTCATC
>JBJSZF010000383.1:0-13135 GCA_046090125.1 Verrucomicrobiota bacterium | reverse complement strand
TGGCGTGGACAAGCCCAAGGCCACCGCCACGGCCCGCGGCGTCGTGCTGGCTTCGGGCGCGCCGACGTTCCTCCGCGCCGACCCCCGGTGCCTCGGCATCCCGGTCTCCACCGGTGCCGTGCAGAAGGCGGGGGTGCGGGTTCTGTCGTTGGCGCGCAACCCGTTCAAGTTTCCGGACGCGCTCCTCGTGAGCCGGGGCGGGAAGTATTACGGCGAGGTGGAGTTCCGGCTCGACCCCCAGACGCCCGGCTACGTGCGCATGAAGACCCGCATCCTCAGCCGCGTGTTCGGGGAGTTCTCGCCCTCGACCGGCGACGTGGTGCTGAGCCGGCAGGGCGAGCTCCTGGGCCTGATGGTCAACGGCGAGTACTGCGCCGTGTTGTCCGACGTCCAACCCGCCGCCGGAGGCGAGCTGTCGCCGGACCTGGACCGCAACGCCGTCGGGCGCAAGCTCGAAGCCTTCCGTGCGCTCGTGGACCGGCTTCCGTTCGCGCTCAGGTAACCGGAGATTCCGCTTCCGTTTTGGCCCGTCCAAAGCCTGAATCGCGCCCTCGCGTGCAGGACGTCCATCACCATCGCCCTCGTCATTATTGCGGCGTGTTCGGGATCTACGGGCATCCCAACGCCGCCGAACTCACCTACTACGGCCTCTACGCCCTCCAGCATCGGGGGCAGGAAAGCGCGGGCATCGCCGCCACCGACGGCAAGTCCTTCCTCGTCCACCGCGGCATGGGCCTCGTCCCGCAGGTCTTCCCCGGGGACGTCCTCCACCGGTTGGTCGGCCCCATCGCCATCGGCCACACCCGTTACTCCACCACCGGGTCCTCCACCATCGTCAACGCCCAGCCCCTCATGGTCGATTGCGGCAAGGGCCGCATCGCCATCGGCCACAATGGCAACCTCACCAACGCCTCCGCACTCCGGGAGGAACTCGAGGCCAAGGGCTCCATCTTCCAGACCACCGTGGACAGCGAGATCATCCTCCACCTCCTCGCCCAGCCCGCGCGCGGAGCCCACGAGAGCGCCCTCATCGACGCCGTCCGCCGCATCGAGGGAGCCTATTCCCTCGTGGTCATGACCGAGCAGGCCCTCATCGGCGTGCGCGATCCCCATGGTTTCCGCCCGCTCAGCCTCGGCCGCATGGCCAACGGCGCATGGGTCCTCGCCTCCGAGACCTGCGCCTTCGACCTCATCCAGGCCCAGTTCGTGCGCGACGTGGAGCCCGGCGAGGTCGTCGTCATCGACGCCGATGGCCTCCGCAGCTTCCAGGCCTTCCCCGAGCAACGCCGCCGCGCATTCTGCGTCTTCGAGTACGTCTATTTTGCCCGGCCCGACTCCACCATCGCGGACCGCAACGTGTACCAGGTCCGGGTCAACATGGGCCGTGAGCTGGCACGCGAGCACCGGCTGGAGGCCGACATCGTCGTGCCCGTGCCCGACTCCGGGAACTGCGCGGCCCTCGGCTACTCCCTCGAGAGCGGCATCCCCTTCGAGATGGCCTTCGTCCGCAACCACTATGTCGGGCGCTCCTTCCTCCAGCCGTCCCAGTTCATCCGCGACTTCGCCGTGAAGGTGAAGCTCAACCTCATCGGCGACCTCGTGCGCGGGAAGCGCGTCGTCATCATTGACGACTCCATCGTGCGCGGCACGACGTCCAAGGCCCGCGTCACCAGCCTCAAGGAGGCCGGGGCCAAGTCGGTCCACGTCCTCATCTCGTGCCCGCCCCACCGGCACCCGTGCGTGTATGGCATCGACTTCCCCGAGCGCTCCAAGCTGATGGCGGCGAATCATTCGCACGACGAGATCCGCCAGTACCTCAACGCGGATTCCCTCGGCTACCTCAGCGAGGAGGGCATGGTCCGCGCCACCGGCCTCGGCAAGGAGTCCTTCTGCCTGGCGTGCTACAACGGAGACTATCCCGTCTCGTACGACCCCGTCCTCGACAAGCACATCATCGAGCGCCGCCGCCAACGCACGAGCAACCTCGTGTCCGAGCTCGACGCCGAAAGCCGTCATCAACGGCTCCTCTAGCCCCCGGCCACCCGCCCCGTCGAGGGTGGCTACCGACGGTCCGGCGGGCCCGTCCAGGACCTTCGCTCCGCGATACCCGCCAGCAGGGGCACGGGCCATTGTGTCGGATGGGACGGATGGGTTTCCGCCTTGTCACGCTGGGATCATCGCATGGTTTTGGGCTGGAGCCGCATCCTGTCAGGATCGGTTACGCCCAATCCATGAGGGTGGGGGAGGGTCCTGCCTGCCAATGGCCCATTCGGAACGCCCGGAACGACGGCCCACGCCCCTTCCGCAGGCCCCCTGGAGGCGGGGCCTTGGGTTGCACGTCATGGAGGGCACGCACGGACCCAATGGCCATCCTGCGTCCGTGGGTCGTTCGACAGATCGAGGAAAAGGTCGTCCGGAAGCTCAAGGAGCGGGCCGGATCTCACGGGGTTTCCATGGAGGAGGAGCACCGCCGGATCCCCCGCGAGGCGCTGCTGGGCACGCCCACCCAGCGCCCATCCTTCAAGGACGCGCTGCGGGCCATGCCGCCGGTCGGCAACAACCAGGACTTCGAGCGGGGTGCTCAGGTGGACCGACCTGTGGAGCTATGAACGGGTTCCTGCTGTGCCCGTGCCACTCCCCAGTGGGGTGGATTCTGCCGGTCTGAAACGGCGTTGGAATCCATGTCGGGCGGGACGTCATATTTACCCATCGACGTCCGTCTTTCTTCCTTCTTCCTCCTGCCGGCGATGCACCCATGACCCGCGCTAAGGGCTTGGACTTGGACGGTCTGCCCCCTTCACGCCCGCATCTCGGTGATCTGCTTGGTGGCGATGCCGATGGGACGGTCGAGGGGGACGCCGGCGCAGGTCAGGAGCGTGGTGAGGAGGTCGCCCTGGTTGCCTTGCACGTTGGGGAGGAAGCGCCCGGTCTTGAGGGAACCGCCGCCCTTTCCAGCAAGGATGAACGGAAGGTTGTCGCGCCGGTGCTTGTCGCCGTCCTCAAGGCCCGAGCCCCACATCATGATGCAGTGGTCGAGCAGGGTGCCGTCGCCCTCCTTCAGGGCGTGCATCTTCTTCACCATGCGGGCGAACTGATCGACGTTCAGCTTGTTGATCGCCGCCACCTTCCGGATCATTTCCTGGTCGGTGCCGTAATGCGTCTGCGAATGGTGCTGGTCCGAGAATCCCAGCTCGGGGTAGGACGCGCCGTTGGGCCGCGAGCTGATGTAGGTGCTGACGCGCGTAGTGTCGGTCTGGAAGGCAAGAATCGTCAGGTCGCACATGACCTGCATGTAGTCGCTCCGCTTGTCGCCTTCGGGAATCTTCACCTCGATGGGCGCCGCGTCGGCGGCGTGGCGTCGGGAGGGGGCGACCCCGTTTTTCTCCAGGGCGGCGTCCTGCTGGCGGGCTTCGATGGCGGCGATGCGACGTTCCACCGAGCGGACGCTGTCGAGGTATTCGTCGAGCTTCTCCTGGTCGCCCCGGCCGAGGGTGCGCCGCAGGTCGCGGGCGCCGCCGAGGACGCGGTCGAGCATCTGGCGGTCGAGGGGGTTGGCCTGGGTGACCTTGCCTTCGCGGCCGCTTTTTCCGAAGAGCCGGTTCAACACGTTGCGCGGATCGGTCTCGGCGGGGACGGGCTGGGTGGGGGAACGGAAACTGCAATGGTTGTAGTAGCCCTCGTGCAGGCCTTCCTGATTTTCCTTCCACGTCTGGGGCATGGTGGCCAGTTCGAGCGACGGCAGCAGGGTCTGGGCGCCGACGTAGTTGGCCATGATCTGGTCGGCGGAGATGGAGATGTTGATGCGGTCGCGCGAATCGGGATCGGGCAGGCGCGCGGTGAGCCAGGTGGACAACTCCAGTGCGTGCGGGGCTCCGCTGAAGGGAGTGGTGGGCACGCCCGAGATGCCCTTCATCATGAGGCACTGGTCCAGGATCGGCCGCAGCGACTCCAGGATGGGGGGCGGCGCGTGCAGGAACTCCTCCGGGCTCTTGGGCCAGAACTGGTCCATGATGACCCCGTGCGGCATGTACATGAACGCGAGGCGCACCGGTGGCTTGGTTGCATTCGGGCCGGCCGCCCGGGCCAGGGAATCCAGGAAGGGCAGCGCGAGGGATACCCCCACGCCCTTCAGGAAGCGGCGGCGATGCACGTGGGAGGGCGGATTCATGGGATTCATGTCGGTGCTTTCGTGACGGCGGGTTGCGGTCGCTACTCGACCCTGCGGTGGGTGAACAGATAACTGGCGATGACTTCGGTGAGGAGGGTCCGCACCCGGTAATCGTCGGCGGCGACCCGGGCCATCAACTGGTCGATGACGACCTCGTCGTAGCCCTCCAACGGTCGCCCGAGCGCGTAGGCCATGAACCGTTCGGCCAGGTTGCGGGCGAGGTCGGGCTCGCGCCCGGCCAGGAGGCGCTTCAGCTCGGCCGGGTTGGAGAAGGCGGGGCCGGCGGGCAGCTTCCCGGCCGAATCGATCGCCACGCCGGCCTCGTTGCGGTCCCGCCAGCGGCCGATCGCATCGAAGTTCTCGAGGCCGAAGCCGATCGGGTCGAGCGCACGGTGACAGTTGGCGCACACGGGGTCCTTCGTGTGCAGTTCGGTGCGTTGCCGAAGGGTCAGGCCTTCCACCCGCTTGGGTTCCTGCGCCTCGAGTTGGGGAATGTCGGGAGGGGGTGGGGGCACGTGTTCACCGAGGACCTGCTCCAGGACCCACACGCCCCGTCGCACGGGGCTGGTCCGGGTGGGGAAGGAGGTGGCGGCCAGCGTGGCGGGCATGCCGAGGATGCCGCCCCGGTTGGGGTTCGCGAGCTTCACCCGGCGCATCTTCGGGCCCTTCACGGAGGACCCAAGGCCGTACAGCCCGGCAAGCGACTCGTTCAGGAAGGTGGAGTTGCTATCAACAAACCGGATGGCCCGTTCGTTCCGGTGGACGATGTCTTCAAAGAACAAGCGGGCCTCGGCCACCATGGCCTGGCGCAGTGCCGGCGTCATCTGGGGGAACAGGGCGGGATCGAAAACCTGGCGTTCCAGGTCGTTCACCCGCAGCCACTGGGCGCCAAAGCCGTCGAACAAGGCCCGGGCGCGCGGGTGGAGCAGGAGCCGCTTCGCCTGCGCCCGGAGCGTCGCCGGCCGATGCAGCTCGCCCCGGTCCGCCAAGGCGGACAACTCGGCGTCGGGCGGTGCGGACCACACCAGATACGAGAGGCGCGCCGCCAGGTGGTGGTCGTCCAGGGGCACGACCGGTTGATCAGGTGGGGTTTCCTTGGCGGGGGCGATGAAGAGGAACTGCGGGGAGACCAGGATCGCCTTGAGCATGAGGCCCAGCGCGGCCGTGTCATCCAGGTGCTGGCTCCGGGCGAGGTCGAAGACGTCCACCAGGACGTCCAACTCCGCCTCGGTGGGCGGACGGCGGTAGGCGTCGCGGGCGAGGGAGCGTGCGACCTGGCGCGCTGCCAGGCGCGGATCGGAGCCCTTGGGCGGCTTCCGTCCGAAGAACCGCCTCTGCATGGCCGTCGGCGCCTTGCCTTCCGGGGCGATCACTTGCCCGACGACCTCGTTGGCGATTTCGAGGAAGCGTTCGGATTGGAGGGGCGAGATCGAGTTGAGGTAGCCCTCCCCAACGACTTCCTCCGGAAGGCCGTCGGCGATCGAAGGATGGACCCCGTAGAGGTCGTGCAGCGTGTTCGCGTACTCGACCTTGGACAGCCGGCGCATGACGAACGGGCCGGGGCTTCTGGGACTGAGGTACTTCAGCTTGCCGATCCACTGGATGAACTGGAGGCGCTCCGCCTCGGTGGGTTGCTTGGCCGCGTCGGCCGGGGGCATGTCGTGCACCTTGACGTTCGCAACGGCCTTCTTCCAATGCAGGAAGGCGGCGCCGCGGCCGGGGTCCTTCAGATCGACCTCGAGGTTGACGTTGGCCTTGGCGCGGCCGCCGCCGTGGCACTTCGTGCAGTACGTCTTCACGAAGGGTTCCACGTGCTCCTTGAACGTCTTCCGCGCGTCGGAGCGCAGGGCGGCCTCATCCGCGGCCCCACGGACGGTTTCCGCCCGGCACGCCATGACCACGGACAGAATCAAGGCGCAGCCCACCGCCGCGGCTTTCGCGGGAACCCGTGGGACGACGCGTGCAGGGTGCATGACCCGAATCCAAGCACGGGTCCCGGCAGAAGGGAACGGTGAGAATGCCCTGACGCCGCGTCCGGGCGACGTGGGGGGAACCGAGGAAGGTAGCAAGACCGTCTCGGTCTTGCCCGACCCGCAGCGCCCGCCGCGCGATGGAACACGAAGGACCCGCAGATTCAGGACCCGTGGCCGCCCCGTCCCACCGCTGAGCCGAGCCCCCAAGCCGGTGGCAGCGCCGTCTCGGCGCTGTCGGTAGCCCCCCTTGCCCCCTCCCAAGAAAACCGTCTCCTCCACCTTCTCGGTGCCTCCAACCCGGCGACGGCCAACGGGAATCCAGCGCGGCCCCACTGCCGAGGTTGAGCCGCCCTTTCAGGGCACATGGCTTTGGGGGGCTCGGGAACCCGCGGCGTTGCCGCGGGCTGACATGGGGTTGCCCCCTGCCAGGTCCGCCGACGCCTGATGGAACTTCTTCACGCTTTGCTCTGCCCCGTGTGGGGATCGCTTCATCCGCCCTGGGTGGGTGGCTCCGCCGCCCGGGGACTCTCATCGCATGTGGACCCGTTAACGGGGAGTACACCACCGAGGCCGCGTGGCGGAGCGCGGAGATCCACAGCCTGCGGATCACGGCGCGGCGGGCCGGGTCGGATCCGGCGAAGTGGCTGGAGGACGTGCTCCGGAGGATCCCAACGGCGACGACGGCGAACCTGCACGAGCTGCTGCCTGGCAACGGGAATCCCGCGACCGCCTGACCATGCCGGTGCGGGATCGGCTCTGACGAACCTGCAATCTTCTCATGGCCGCCGCCGCTGGGAACCATGTCCTTCACCGGACGCTTACGTTGAGGTGACAACGGCGAAGGCGAAAGAGAAGGGAACGACTGATGCCAAGACGGGAGGTGGTCTCGGAGGCGTCGAGGGCACCGGCATTGAAGTCGTCGAGCGTGCGATGGACGAAGTCCTGGGTTAGGCGATGGCCGATCTGGCGCTGTTTTTCATCGGATCATTTAAGCGCCGCGCCCGCCCCCGGGTGGGGGAGTCCCCTTTTGCTCCAACCCCATGAGGGACAAGCTGGGGGAGGAGGTGGGCGAGTTTGAACCGATCAGCGGCTCGTTTTTGCTATCGAGTTTAGCGGGGCAAAGCCAGAAGGTGCTCAAGCATGAGCGCCACGGCGGGGTGTCGAAGCCGGCAAGGGTCTTCCCAAGGGCATGGGGTGAGGCGAGTCGCGAGGAGGAGTCTCTCATGGGCCGCCTTCTTCCTGGGCATGATGACGGGAGTCCTCGCGGCGGAAACCCAGTCCCCCCACGTGGCGGGAGGGGCCTCCCACTGGTCCTTTCGGCCGGTGGCATCGCCTGCGGTTCCTGCGGCGACATCGGCCTGGGTGCGGAACCCGGTGGATGCGTTCCTGGCGGCCCGCCATCGGCAGGAGGGGTTGCGCCCGGTGGATCCGGCCCCTCCCAACCTCCTGCTGCGTCGCCTGTACCTGGACCTGGTCGGGGTGCCTCCCAGCGCGGCGGAGCTGGAGGCCTTCCTGTCGGATCCCAGCGAGGAGCGCTACGCGGAGGTGGTGGATCGATTGTTGGCAAGTCCCCGTCACGGGGAGCGGTGGGGGCGGCACTGGATGGACGTGTGGCGGTACAGCGATTGGGCGGGCCACGGGGCCGAGGTCCGGGAGAGCCAGCCCCACATTTGGCGGTGGCGGGACTGGATCGTGGAGTCGGTCAACACGGACAAGCCGTACGACCAGATGATCGTGGAGATGCTGGCAGCCGACGAGGTGGCACCGCTGGATGCCGGGTCCCTTCGGGCCACGGGTTTTTTGGTCCGCAACTGGTTTCGCTACAACCGCAACGTGTGGCTGGAGGCGACGGTGGAGCACACGGCCAAGGCCTTCCTGGGCCTTACCGTGAACTGCGCCCGGTGCCACGAGCACAAGTCCGACCCCATGTCCCAGGCGGACTTCTATCGGCTGCGCGCGTTCTTCGAACCTTACGACATCCGGACGGTGTCCCTGTCGGGCGGCGGGGATCCCAACGCGAACAGCCTGGTGCAGGCGTTTGATGGGCGGCTGGCGGACCCGACCTTCGTCTTCACGCGTGGCGACGAGGCCCGGCCGGAGACGAATCAACCGGTGCCCCCGCAGGTCCTCGGCTTCCTGATGGCGTTGCCGTCGGCGATCCTCGAGGTGCCGATGCCCTTGGAGGTCTTCTATCCGGGGCTGGCGGAGAAGGCCGTGACGTCGGCGCTGGCCCGCAGCGAGGCGGCGGTGGCGGCGGCCGAGGGGAAGTCCGATGGGGCCTGGGCGGCCGCGTTGGCGACGAGCGCGGACGCGGACGTGGAGGGGTCGCGGCAGGCGGCGGAACGGGCCAGCCAGCAGGCGGCGTTCGCCCGTGCGGAGCTTGGGGCGTTGCGACGGCGCATCGTGGCCGAGCGGGTGAAGCACGGATTGGCTTCGGGAAGCGTTGAGGCGTCGGCGCGGGCGGCGGCGGCGGCGGAACAACAGGCCAAGGTGGCGGCGGCCGAGTTGGCCGTCCTGGAGGCGGCGGCGGCGCTCCCACGTTTGCCCCGGGCTCCAGGGCCGGCAGAGCCCGTGCCGGGTGGGACGTCCGGAGCGAAGCCGGATCCCAAGGCCCAGGAAGCCTTGGTGGCAGCGGAGAAGAAGCTGGCCGAGGTGCGGGAAGCCCTCGCCGCCGCCCGCAAGGCCGCGGCGGAACCGTCCACGAACTACGCCGCCTTGGGCCCCGTGTATCCGAAGACCTCCACGGGACGTCGCCTGGCCCTTGCGCGTTGGATTGCCCACCGGGACAACCCGCTGACCGCGCGGGTGGCGATGAACCAGCTCTGGATGCGCCACATGGGCAGCCCGTTGGTTCCCACTGTGTTTGACTTTGGTCGTGCGGGACAGCCGCCGACCCATCCCGATTTGCTGGACTGGCTGGCGTCGGAGTTCATGAGGGGGAACTGGAGCCTGAAGGCAATGCACCGCCTCATCCTGACCTCGTCGGCCTATCGCATGAAGACGTCGGGCGGGACGCTTGCGGGATCCAACCACGCGAGGGACCCGGACAACCGATACCTCTGGCGGATGAACGTGCGAAGGGTGGAGGCGGAGGTGGTCCGGGACAGCTTGCTTCAGGTCAGCGGCGGGCTGGACTCCACGATGGGGGGCCCCGAGCTGGACCAAGGCGCGGGCGAATCGTCGGGCCGCCGCAGCCTCTACTTCCGTCATGCCAAGGAGAAGGTGATGGAGTTCACGCAGACGTTCGACGGGCCCGGCGTGGCCGAGTGCTATCGCCGCGACGAGAGCATCGTCCCGCAACAGGCGCTGGCGCTGGCCAACAGCGTGCTCGTGAAAACGCAGGCGCGTCGCCTGGCCCGGACGCTCGGCGATGCGCTGGGCGAGCAGGCCGACGAGGAGCCCTTCATCCGCCAGGCGTTCACGATGATCCTCAGCCGGCCGCCCACGACGGAGGAGACGGCGGCGTGCCGCGAGTTTCTTGGGCAGCAAGCCGCCCTGTTGTCGGCACCGTCCCGCCTCACCCCCGCGACGGTCGGCGAGGCCTCCCCGGTGTCGCCCTCCAAGGACCCCCTGCGCCGGGCCAAGGAGGACCTGATGGTCGTCCTTCTCAACCACAACGACTTCGTGAGCATCCGATGAACCTATGGCACCCGAACCCCGCGCGGCGGGCAGGCCTGCGGACCCGGCGGTCGTTCCTGACGGATTGGGGCATGGGCATGAGCGGCATGGTTCTAGGGTCGATGTTGGCCCGCGACGGCGGCCTGCGGGCGGCGGTGACGGGACCCATGGGGGCGACGGCCCGCCTCCCCCATGTTGCGCCGCGCGCCCGGAGCGTGATCTGGCTGTTCATGCAGGGCGGCACCAGCCAGATGGAAAGCTTTGACCCGAAGCCGGAGCTGAACCGCCACGCGGGGAAGACGATTGCGGAGACGCCCTACAAGGGGACCCTCGACTCGCCCCACCTGAAGAAGAACCTCCGCGAGCTCGTGGCCGGATTGCACAAGGTCCATCCCAAGATCCTCCCGATGCAGGTGGGCCATCGTCCCCGGGGTCAAAGCGGCATCGAGGTCAGCGACTGGTGGCCGCACGTGGGCGACTGCATCGACGACATCGCCGTGGTGCGGTCCATGTGGACGACCGACAACAACCACGGGGCGCAGCTCCAGTTCCACACCGGCCGACACGTGCTGGAGGGCCCGTTCCCGACGATCGGGTCGTGGGTCCACTACGGGCTGGGCACGCTCAACGAGAACCTGCCGCAGTTTGTCGTGATGGGACGCCCGGTGGCCGACTGCTGCGGGGGCACGGGAGCCCACGGGTCGAACTACCTGGGGCCGGAACACCAGGGGGTGCACCTGGCCATCGATCCCAAGCGGCCGTTGCCGTATGCCGGGCCCGGACCGGACGTCTTCAACGAGGAGCAGCGGGCGGAGTTCGGGCTGATGGACCGGTTGAACCGCATCGCCGCCCTCGAGCATCCGGAGGACGCAGCCCTTGCGGCGCGCATCCAGTCCTACGAGCTGGCGTTCCGGATGCAGATGGCGGTGCCGGAGGTCGTGGCCTTCCACTCGGAGTCGGAACCCACGCGGCGCCTTTACGGACTGGACCACGACGTCACGAAGACGTTTGGGCAGCAATGCCTGGCGGCGCGCCGGTTGGTGGAACGCGGCGTGCGGTTCGTCCAGGTCTTCCATGGCGGCGACGGCGGGGCGGGGGAGTGGGATGCGCACGGGGGATTGCGGGCCGGGCACAGCCGTCTGTGCGCCCAGGTGGACCAGCCGATCGCGGGCCTTCTCAAGGACCTGAAGCAGCGGGGATTGCTCGACGAAACCCTGGTGGTGTGGGGGACCGAGTTCGGGCGCACGCCGGGGGCGCAGGGCAGCGACGGCCGGGACCATCATCCGTATGGATTCTCGGTCTGGTTGGCCGGCGGCGGCATCCGGGGCGGCGTCGCCCATGGGGCCACGGACGAGCTCGGATTCCACGCGGTGGACCATCGCCACTACGTCACGGATCTCCACGCCACCGTCCTGCACCAGCTCGGGTTGGACCCGCGTCGCCTGACCCTTCCCGGTCGCACCCGTCTGGAGATAGACTACGGCGAGCCGATGCACGGCATCATTGCCTGATGCCCCGGGAGGACACGGGCGCGCCTGGCGGACGTGGTCGAGGCGAGGTCACGGCTCGGGGCATCCCGAGGTTGCCGGTGCGCACCTGCCTGACTTTCGCAACTGCGGCGGCGAACACGCGGAAAGGCGGGCGTTCCCGCGCGTGGGCAGGAAGGGTCTTCACTACACGAGCGCCGCCCTCGCAGGCTAGCCGGACTTTCGCAACTGGACCCATTTCCAAGCGATTCTCGCGGCTGCCGCACGCCAAAACCCCAATGAAATCGTGGTTTCTGGCCGCCCAAGGGCGTGTGGTGAAGACCCGCCCCCTTCCCACCCCTTCCCGTCCCGGTACCCTGGGCGGTCATGGGCCTCTTCCTCCGTCGTCACCAGCGCCACAAGAACGGCAAGGACCACACCTACTGGAGCCTCGTCGAAAACCAACGCTCCCCCTCCGGCAAGGTCATCCAGCGACAAGCCCTCTACCTCGGTGAGCTGGACAAGGCCCAGCAGGATGCCTGGGCCGCCCTCGCCACCCGCCTCGTGCCCCCGACCCAGCCCGCCGCCTCCCAGCTCCTGCTCGCCCCGCCCACCGCGCCCGAGCCTCCCCCTCTACCGCCCCCGCCCACCGTCCACTTCTCCCAGTTCACCCTCCACAACCCCCGCCAATGGGGCGCCTGCTGGATCGCCGCACGCCTCTGGCAAACCCTCCGCCTCGACGAGTTCTGGAGGGATCGCCTCCCCCCCAGCCGCGAGGGCACCCACTGGGGCCACGTCCTCCAGGTCCTCGTCACCTACCGCCTCATCGACCCCGGCAGCGAGTTCCGCCTCCACCGCGAGTGGTTCCCGCACAGCGCCATGGCCGACCTCCTCGGCTGCGACCTCGCCCTGGGAGCCAAGGACAACCTCTACCGCTGCCTCGACCGCCTCCTCGCCCATCGCGACGCCCTCTTCGGCTGAGCCGGATCGATTCAGTTGAAATGGAAAGGCACCGTCTGGCGGACTTGGTTTAATGAAAAAAATCGAGTCACAGACACCTCGACAGGAGGCGAACCAAACGATGCGGGTGCAGATTTCCACCTCGGGTGGCCCGTCGTCCATCCGGATCGGCTTCACCGACCAACGCCTCACGGCCCACGGCGGCATGGTCGTCTGGTCTCACTTCCTCCAGCGCCATGGCTTTCGTGAGGTCCTGTCCAACCTCCTGCCCCACAGCCCCTCCAGCCCAAACGCCTTCACCCCCTCCGATACCGCCCTCGGACTCCTCGGCGGCATCATCAGCGGTGCCGACAAGCTCTCCCGGGTGGCGTGGCTCGCCTCCGACCCCGCCGTGGCGGAGGTGCTCGGCATCGAGGCCATTCCAAGCCAGTCCACCCTCACCCGATTCCGCGGCGTCTTCTCCCAACGCACGTCGACCGAGCTGGGCAAGCTCCAGGCATGGGCTGCCGGCAAGCTCCCCTCCCACAAGGGTGGCTATACCCTCGACATGGACTCGTGGTCTTTGCTCCATGAGGACGGCCAGCAGGAGGGCGTCGCGGTGGGCTAAACCCGAAATGGCCCCAAGCCCTGCCATCGGCCCCTGGTGGCGGCCCTGGCCGAGGCTCAGGTGGTCGTGGGGTACTGGCTTCGCTCGGGCAACACCCACTGCGTCAATGGGGCGGCCGAGTTCCTGCGCCACACCCTGAACTCCCTGCCACGGCATGTCGCCGTGGGCTTGGTGCGCGCCGACTCGGGCTTTTCGCACGCTTCGGTGCTGGATGAGTTGGAGTTGCGACGCATGCCCTATGTGATGGCGACACGGCTGACGAAGCCCATCCAGTGGGTCTGTCGCCATGACGACGCGGCGTGGGAGAAGACGGACATGGAGGGGATGGAGGTGCAGGAGTTGG
>JBJSZF010000382.1:0-6894 GCA_046090125.1 Verrucomicrobiota bacterium | reverse complement strand
TCCTCGACGAGCGCACGCCGCCGTTCAACCTGCTCAAGGGCGACACGTTGACCAACCTGCCGACCGTTCGACCGGCCGCCGGCCGCTGACCCCATGAGCGCCCCCACCTCCGGCAACCTCCGGCCCACGGGCAACCCGGTGCCCTCGGACGACGCCTCGTCGCAGGCGTTGTCCGAGGCGCTGGGCAGCTCGTTGTTCATCGTCCGCATCCTGTCCGGCATCCTGGCCGCCGCCGCCGTCTTCTCGTGCGTGTTCACCGTCAACCCGAACGAGGTCGCCGTCGTCCTCCGCTTCGGGAAGGTGGTGGGCGAGGGCGCGGAGCAAATCAAGCGGCAGGGCCTGCACTGGGCGTTCCCGTACCCCATCGACGAGATCGTGCGCATCCCCATCGGGGAGTCGCAGGTGATCCGCTCGACCAAGGCGTGGTACGCGATCTCGCCCGAGGACGAGGCCGCCGGGGTCACGCCCCCCGCCAATGACCGGCTTACGCCGGGCGTCGATGGCCACGTGCTGACGTCCGACGGCAACATCCTCCACGTGCGGGCCTCCCTCCGGTACCGGATCTCGAACCCGGTCGCGCACATCTTCCAGTTCTCGAACGCGACCAACCTGCTGCGTTCGACGCTCGACAACGCCATCCATTGGGCGGCGGTCCGGCACACGGCCGACGACGCGTTGTACAAGAAGCGCGTGCAGTTCCGGGACGCCATCCGGCTGCGGGTGTCGGACCTGATCGAGCGCCAAGGGCTGGGGGTGTCGCTGGACACGCTCGACGTCGAGGTGGCGGCGCCTTTGTTCGTGAAGGCCTACTTCGACAGCGTCATTGCGGCGGAGCAGGACCGGTCCAAGAAGATCAACGAGGCTCAGGGCGAGTTTGATCGCGTGACGCGCGAGGCGGCGGGCGAGGCGAAGCGGACGCTCGACACGGGATTGGCGATGAGCAACGCGCTGATGCAGGCGGTGTCCGCCGACGCGCAGTTCTTCTCCCAGCAGCTTCCCGAGTACCGCAACAACCCGCGCCTCCTGCGCGAGCGCCTGCGGATCGCGGCCATCGGGCGCGTCCTGACCAACGCCACCGACAAGTTCTTCCAGCCCGGCCGCGTGGACGAGCTCCGGCTGAACCTGAGCCGCGAGCCCGAGACCCGCGCGCCACAGCCGGGGCGATGACCGGCCTCACGCAACGCAGCACCGCCTTCCTCAACGTCCCCAACCCCCTCTCCCAGCCATGCAAGTCACCTCGCTGATCAGCCTCGACAACGACCCGGCCAAGCACGAGCCCGGGTGCGACTGCGGCCATGACCACGGCGGCCTGGACCATTCCCACACCAACGTCCGCCTGTGGCAGACGCTGCTGGGGGCGGTGTTCATCGCCAACTCGTTCGTCGTGGACTGGTTCTTCGCGAAGGGCGCGACGGTGGGCGAGCTGTCTGCCTTGGTGGGCGCGTGCATCCTGGGATGGCCCATCCTGGTGGTGGCGTTCAAGGACCTGCGGCTCGGGCGCCTGTCCATCAACGAGCTGGTGGCGCTCGGCGTGCTGGCGTCGGCGGTGACGGGCGACTTCAAGACCGCCGGCATCGTGGCGTTCTTCATGTTGCTGGGCGAGTTGATCGAGACCCGCACGGCGGCGGGGGCGCGTGCTTCCATCCAGTCGCTGGTCAAGCTCACGCCGACGAAGGCGCGGCGCCTGGTCGGCGGCAAGGAGGAGGAGGTCCCGGCCTCGGCGTTGCGCGTGGGCGACGTCATCCTGGTGCGCCCCGGCGACAACATCGCGGCCGACGGCCAGATCGCGTCGGGGCAGGGCTCCATCAACCAGGCGAACATCACGGGCGAGTCGTTGCCGGTGGACAAGGGGCCGGGCGACCAAGTGTTCGCGGGCACCATCAACCTGACGGGCGCCCTGGAGGTGCGGGTGACGAAGGCGGGCCAGGACACCACCATCGGGCGCGTGCGGGAGCTGATCCTCGCCGCCGAGAAGACCAAGCTGCCGTTCATGCGGATCATCGACCAGTACATGGGCTACTATACGCCCCTGGTGCTGGTGATCGCGGGCCTCGTGTGGGCGTTCACGCGCGACCTGAACCGCGTCATTGCGGTGGTCGTCGTCGCGTGTCCCTGTGCCTTCGTGCTGGCGACGCCCACGGCGATGGTGGCGGCTCTGTCGGCCGCCGCGCGGCTGGGGATCCTGGTGAAGAACATCGCCGACCTGGAGGCGGCGGCGCGCATCTCGGCGTTCGTCTTCGACAAGACGGGCACGCTGACGAGCGGCAAGCTGGTGGTGTCACGTTTGAACCCCGTCGGGACGACCACGCCCGCCGAGCTGTTGCACGCGGCGGCGTCGGCCGAGCGGTATTCCAACCATCCCACGGCGCGGGCCTTGGTGCAGTTGGCGGAGGAGGCGGGCGTGCCGTTGGCGGCGGTGACGGACTTCAAGGAGACGGCCGGGAAGGGCGTTGCGGGGACCGTGGATGGGAAGCGCGTGGTCATTGGCCGGGCGGCGTTCCTGCGAGACCAGGGCGTGCGGGACGGGTTCACCTCGACGGTGGACCTGGACGAGACGGCGGGCTTCTCGCTGCTGTTCGTCGCCGCGAACGGCGAGTGCATCGGCTGGGTGGGGTTGCAGGACCAGACACGGCCCGAGGCGGCCAGTGCCTTGAAGGAGCTTCAGGAGGCGGGCATCCGCCGCGTGGCCATGGTGTCGGGCGACCGCAAGCCCGTGGCCGAGCGCGTGGCGAAGGAAATCGGGATCGAGGAGGTGGTGGCCGAGTGCCTGCCGCAGGACAAGGTGGAGTATGTGCGGCAGACGAAGGCGAAGGGGCACCGGGTGGCGGTCATTGGCGACGGCGTGAACGACGCGCCTGCGTTGGCGGCCGGCGACATCTCGATCGCGATGGGCGCGGCGGGGTCGGAGGTGGCCATCAATTCCGCGACGATTGCGCTGATGAACAACGACCTGCGGCGGCTTCCGTTCCTGGTGCGCCTGAGCCGGATGTCGCGGTCGGTGATCAACCAGAACTTCCTGTTTGGCGTGTTCTTCATCATTGGCGGCCTGGCGGCCGCCGCGCTGGGCTACCTCAACCCCATCGTCGCGGCCATCATGCACAACGCCGGATCGCTCATCGTCGTGTTCAACTCCGCGCGGTTGGTCCGGATGGGGGAGGAACTCGAGGCGTTCCAAGGCGCGGCCGCCGCCAGCCCGGATGCGCCGGGCGGTGGCGCTCCAGTACGTCCGACGTTCGCCACGGCTTAGGCCCCACGTCACAACGCCCACTGCACGACCCACAACCATGGCCACCCCAACCGCCCCCGCCCAGGCCAGCGCCCTTGGCCGACCGGCCCCCTCGGACGAGGTGGTCGTCCGCGCCGTGGGCCTCACGAAGGTGTTCAAGGACTTCTGGGGCCGTCCCAAGGCCCGGGCGGTGGACAACGTGGACTTCGAGATCCGGCGCGGGGAGATCTTTGGGTTGCTGGGGCCGAACGGCTCGGGCAAGTCCACGACGATCAAGATGCTGCTGGGGTTGCTGTACCCCACCAAGGGCCACATCACCGTGTTCAACCAGTCGCCGCGCGACGTCCGCACGAAGGCGCGCATCGGCTACCTGCCCGAGGAATCCTACCTGTACCGCTACCTCAACCCGGGCGAGACGCTGGACTTCTTCGGTTCCCTCTTCCAGCTCGACTCCGGCGACCGTCGCAACCGCACGGAGCAATTGATCGAGATGGTGGGCTTGAACCAGGCGCGGTCGCGGACCGTCGGCGAGTTCTCGAAGGGCATGCAACGCCGCATTGGCATCGCCCAGGCGTTGGTGAACGACCCGGACCTTGTCATCCTCGACGAGCCCACGGCGGGGTTGGATCCGCTCGGGTGCCGCGAGGTGAAGGACCTCATCATGGCCCTCGCCCGCCGGGGCAAGACGGTGATCCTCTCGTCGCACCTGCTCGCGGACGTCGAGGACCTGTGCGACCGCGTGGTGATCTATTACGGCGGGCGCATCCACGCCCAGGGGCCGTTGCACGAGCTGCTGGCCCGGCCCGACCAGGTGCGCATCACCGCCCCGATCCTGTCGCGCGAGACGACGGAGAAGGCGTTGGCGATCCTGCGGGCGGAGGGCGGCGACAAGGTGCGCCTCGACAACCCGACGCAGAACCTGGAGGGCTTCTTCCTCGAGGTCGTGGAGAAGGCCCGGTCCCAGGGTGACACGAGCGGTGCGACCTCGGGCAACAAGGTGGCGCAGTTCATCCGGGGCGGCTCCGCCGAGGCGGGCGGCTCACAGGCGGACTCGGTGCTGGAACGGCTTTCCAAGCCCGTGTCGGCCCCGGCGAGCGCGGGGGCGGACGCGGAGGCCACCGTCCCGGCCGCGACGGCGGTCAACGTGGCAAGGCTGGAGTCGTTGGCGCATCCGGCGGCGGCGACGACGCCGACTGGCTCGAGCCAGAGTACGGCGGCTTCGGCGCCGGCAAGCGCGGAGCCGGAGGCCAAGCCGGTGGACCTTGCGAAGGCGAACGACAAGCTGTCCGGGCTCCTGGGTGGCGGGAAGAAGTAGGCGCGCTCCATCCGCTCCATGAAGCGTTCCTTTGAGATCTACACGGACGACCTGGGCCACCGCGCGGCGGTGCCGCTGGGGTTTTCGCCGGTGGGCCTGGTGTTGTCGTGGGTCTGGGTGTTGATGCAGCGCCTGTGGGTGGAGGGGTTGGTGTTGGGGGTGGTGAACGCGGTGCTGTTGGGCGTGTTGTACGCGAACCGCGTGCCGTGGGGCTTCTACGCGGCCTTGCAGGGTGCGCTCGGGTTGTTCGTCGGGTTTTCGGCGCGCGCGCTGCGCGAGCTGGCGGCCGAGCGGCTTGGGCTGGCGTATGCCTGCACGATTCCGGCGCGCGACGCGGCGACGGCCATCGCCATGCTGGCGCAGGTGGGAGGCGAGCCCTTGGCGGAGTGGAAGGCGCGGCAGGTGGGCGGCGTCCCGGACGTGGCACCCAAGGCGTGGCGCGCGTTGCTGGCGGTGGCGTTGCTCACGGTCAAGGCGGCCTTCCGGTACAAGCTGGTGGTGGTGTTGCTGGCGATCCTGGTGGCGGCGGTGTTCGCCTTGCCCTTGATCATCAAGCACGACGGCACGGCGACGGGCTTCTCGCAAATCCTGCTGGCCTACACGCTGACGGCGATCACGACGTTGCTGGGCTTCTCCAGCCTGTGGCTCGCATGCGGGACGCTTGCCCGGGACATCGAGGACATGTCGTTGTTTCTCGTCGTGGTGAAGCCCATCCCCCGGTGGCAGGTGTGGCTGGGCAAGTGGCTCGGCATCATGGTGCTCAACACGGGCATGGTCGCCATCGCCGGGACCATCGTGTACGGGTTGCTCCACGTGCGCGCGGCCCAGCTTCCCGAGGCCCAGCTTGCCAAGCTGCGCAACGAGATCCTCGTCGCCCGCGAGCCCATGCGTGCCCAACCGATCGACCTCACGGCCGAGACCGAGCGCGAGTTCGAGAAGCGGAGGCGCGATCCCACGGTGGCCCAAATGAACCCGGACTTCGTGCGCAAGCAGGTGCGGGCGCAACTAGAGGGCCGCCTCCAGGCGGTGGCCCCGGGACAGTTCCGGCCCGTGCCCTTTGACTTCAATCTCGGTCCCGGTGCCCGCGAGCGCTTCAAGGGCCGGACCTTGTACGTGCGGGTGAAGTTCTTCACCCCCGAGTACGTGGGGTTGGACGCGTCCTTCGACCATGGATGGGAGGTGGGCAACGGCCGACAGGTGCGCCCGGTACGGTTCAGCAACAACTTTGGGCCGGACGTCCCCTCGGAGTTCGAGATCCCGGGCGAGTTGATCGAGCCGGACGGGAGCGTGTCGCTGCGGTATGCGAACCTGGGGAAGTTGACGGTGGTGTTCCCGCCGGACGAGGGCATCCAGGTGCTGTGCCCGGAGGCACCGTTTGCAGTGAACTTCGCGCGGGGCCTGTGCGTGATCCTGGCGTGGCTGGGGCTCCTGACGGCGATCGGGCTGTTCTCGGCGTCGTTCCTTTCCTTTCCGGTGGCCTCGTTCCTGTCGCTGGGCCTGCTGGTGATCGGGTTGTCGTCCGGCACCCTCAAGCAGGTGGTGGAGCAGGGGGGCGTGATGGGGATCAACCACGAGACCGGCATGGTGTCGAGGGAGTCGATCATCAACCGCGCGGCCGTGCAGGTGTACGGGTCGGCCTATTGGGTGCTGAACCAAGTCTCGTCTTTCTCGCCGGTCGATGCCCTGGCGACGGGGCGGTCCATCACCTGGGCCGAGCTGGCGCGGGCGGTCATCCTGGTGGTGGGCGTGACCGGCGGCGGCATGGGCGTCGCGGGCATGTTCATCCTCACCCGCCGCGAGATCGCGATGCCCACATGAACGCGCGCAAGGCACTTCTGTTGTTGGTCGCGGCGGCCGCCTTGGTGGCCGGGCACTTCTTCCAGGCGCGGTTGAACCGCGACCGCGACGAGCTGGGACTGACGCGCTCCGCCGTGTTGTCCAACGCCCCGCCCGTGCTGGCGTTCACGACGGTCGCCTTGGGCGGGTTCCGCGGATTGATAGCCAACGCGCTGTGGATCCGGTCCACGGAGCTGCAAGACGACGGCAAGCACTTCGAGGCGGTGCAACTGGCCGACTGGATCACCAAGCTCCAGCCGCACTTTTCCGCCGTGTGGGTGCACCTGGCGTGGAACCTTTCCTACAACATCTCGGTGAAGTTCCCGGATCCTGAGGATCGTTGGCTGTGGGTCCAGCGCGGCGTGGAGCTGCTGCGCGACGAGGGGCTTCGCTACAACCCAAGGGCCATCGACATCCACTCGGAGCTGGCGCGGCACTTTCATCACAAGATGGGGGCGAACCTCGACGACGCGCACCTCACGTACAAAAGCCACTGGGCGGAGGAGATGCAGGCGGT
>JBJSZF010000381.1:0-13866 GCA_046090125.1 Verrucomicrobiota bacterium | reverse complement strand
CTTGCAGGATGCCGGTGCTGGCAACGCAGGGTTCGAGCTGATTCCCGCCGCGAGCGTGGGCGTGGCCTTCACCAACGCGGCATCCCCGCAGTCGTTCGTGCGCAACCAAAACCTCCTCCTGGGATCGGGCGTTGCCCTCGGGGACGTGAATGGCGACGGGCGTTGCGACGTGTTCTTGGCCGCCATTGAGGGAACGAACCGCCTCTACCTGAACCGCGGCGGGTGGCGCTTCGAGGAGGCGGGGGCGGGGTCGGCCATCGGAATGCCGGGGGCGTTCTCCACCGGTGCGTTGATGGAGGACCTCGACGGCGACGCCGACCTGGACCTCGTGGTGACGACCCTGGGCGGCGGGCCTCGCTTGTTTCTCAACGATGGCAAGGGCCGCTTCGCCGACGCGACCGCCACCTCCGGCCTCGCCGCCGCCACGGGCAGCACGTCGGTCGCGGCGGGCGACCTCGACGGGAACGGGTCCATCGACCTGTACGTGGCCAACTACGGGTCGTTCCCGATCCTCCGTTCCGGCGCCGGGCGCGCGCAGGTGCGGCAGGTGAACGGCCGCTGGGTGATCGACGGCCCGCACGCCGCGCGCCTGCGGGTGGTGAACGGCCAGTTGGAAGAAGTGGGCGAGCCCGGCGCCTTGTATCGCAACGATGGATCCGCGCGCTTCACCCGGGTTGACTGGGGCACCGACGCCTTCCTCGACGAGCAAGGGCAACCCAAGCCCGCGCCGGCGGACTTCGGGTTGTCGGCCGTGCTGCGCGACGTAAACGGCGATGGCCACCCCGACCTCTATGCGTGCAATGACTTCCAGTCGCCGGACCGCCTGTGGCTGAACCGGGGCGACGGTCGCCTTCGCGAGGCCCCGCGCCTGGCGTTGAGGAAGTACGCCTTCGCCTCGATGGGCGCGGACTTTGGCGACCTGGACCGCGACGGGCGCCTGGACTTCATGGCCGTCGAGATGTCGCCGCGTTCCTGGGAACGTCGCCAACGCTCGCTCACGGGCGTTCGCTTCATCCCCAACCTTCCCGGGCGCTTCGAGTATCGCCCCGAGGTCCCGCGCAACGTCGTGTACCGCGGCAATGGCGACGGCACGTGGAGCGACGTCGCGGAGTTCACGGGCATGGCCGCCACGGACTGGTCGTGGCATCCCCTGTTCCTCGACGTCGATCTGGACGGGTTCGAGGACATCCTGGTCGCGGCGGGAACCGCCCACGACGTTCAAGACCGCGACACGCTGGCCCGCATCCAGGCGTCCGGGCGCGGCGAGCAGGGGGGCAACCTGCTGCTTTACCCCTCGTTCGGATCCCCGGTCTGGGCGTTCCGCAACGGCGGCTCATGGCGCTTCGACGAGACCCACGTGGCCTGGGGCCTCGTCCATACCAACCTCCATGCCGGGGCCGCCCTCGCCGACCTCGACGGCGACGGCGACCTCGACCTCGTGGTCAATCGCCTGAACGACTCGCCCGCGTTGTATCGCAACACCGCCGTTGCCCCGCGCATCGCCGTGCGCCTGCGTGGCAAGGGCCCCAACACGCGCGGCGTCAACGCACGCATCCGCGTCCTCGGCGGACCGGTCGTCCAGGAAACCGAGCTGACCTCCGGCGGCCGCTATCTTTCCGGTGACGACGCTGTCCGCGTCTTTGCAGCAGGTGCGGCCAAGTCCCTCGACGTCGAGGTCCGATGGCGCAGCGGTCGCGTCACCCGCCTCACCAACGCCGCGCCGGGAACCGTTGTGACGCTCGACGAAGCCGACGCGCGCGACGGCCCGTCGCCCGCCGAACCGAAGCCGCGTCCCCTGTTCGCCGACGTTTCCGGCGCCATGGGCCACGTGCATCGCGAGGAGTTGTTCGACGACCTCGCGCGACAACCGCTCCTGCACCGGCAGTTGAGCGTCGCCGGTCCTTCGGTGGCATGGCTTCCCTCGGCCGACCCCGCCCGGCCCTACGTCGTGGTCGGCGCGGCGCGCGGGGGTTCACCGGGCGTGCGTCGCATCAAGGCCGGCGGCGGCATGGAGGCCATCGCGTGCGACTGGGTGGCCCCCGATGACATGGGCGGCATGGCATTGTGGACCGATGCCGACGGCACGCCCGTCCTCTTGGCGGCCGTTTCCAACTACGAGACCGCGCCCGCCGCCTCCGGCCTCCTGAAGCTGCGCCCGTCGGCGGACGGCTCGCGCATGGAATGCACTCCCATTGGGGTGACGCCGTCCTTCCCCGCGAGCCTGGGAGCGTTGGCCACGACGGACATGGACGGCGACGGCGTGCTGGACGTGTTCCTCGGCGCGCGCGTGATGCCGGGGCGATACCCGGAGTCGGGAGCCTCGCGGGTTTGGAAGGGGACGCTGGAAGGTGCGTCCAACGGCGTGGGCGCAAGCGAGGTGGTGGTCCCGGGCATGGAGACGGCCGGCATGGTTCAAGGCGCGGTGTGGACGGACCTGGAGGGCGATGGGTTTCCCGAGCTGGTGCTCGCCTGCGAATGGGGGCCGCTGAAGGCTTGGCGCAACCGTCGCGGCCAGCTCGCGCCATGGGACCCGGTGGTGCGAATTGCCTCCGGTGAATCGATGCCCCTGTCCCGGCTCACGGGTTGGTGGACGTGCGTGGCGGCGGGCGACCTCGATGGGGACGGACGCATGGACCTGGTGGCGGGCAACTGGGGGTTGAACACCGGCTACACCGCCAGCGCCGACCGGCCCCTGCGCCTGCATCACGGCGACCTCGTGGGCTCCGGCGGCGTGGACGTGGTGGAGGCATGGAGCCCGGCCGACCGGCCGTTCGAGGTGCCCCGGCGCGGCCTGCGTCCGCTGTCCATCGCCTTCCCATCATTGTCGGAACGTTTTCCAACCCACGCCGCCTTCGCGGCCGCGTCGCTCCAGGACGTGCTGGCCGCCATCGGCAGGCCGGCGTCCGTCGTCGAGGCGAGGACGTTGACGTCGATGGTGTTCCTGAACCGTGGCGACGTGTGGGAGGCGCGGCCGTTGCCGGACGTGGCCCAGTGGGCTCCGTTGATGGGTGCGTCCGTGGCGGATGCCAACGGGGATGGGAAGGCGGACCTGTTGCTGGCGCAGAACTTCATGGGCATGCGCATCGAGTGGCCCCGGTGCGACGCCGGCCGCGGCGCGGTCTTGCTGGGCGATGGCGCGGGTGGGTTCCGGGCGATGGAGGCGGCGGAATCCGGCGTGCTCGTGCATGGCGAGCAACGCGGGTGCGCCGTGGCCGACATGGACGGCGACGGACGGGTGGACTGGATCGACACGCAGGCGGGCGCGGACACGCGGTTGTTCCTGAACCAGTTGGGTGCACCGGGCGTGCGAGTTCGATTGAAGGGACCGCCACGAAACCCCTTGGGGATCGGGGCGGTGGTCCGGGCCGTGTCGGCGACGGGTGTTGGAATGGGGACGGCCCACGAAGTGCATGGTGCCGCCGGCGCGGGGTCGGTGGACCTTTCGAAGGTCGTGGTCGCGGGGGCGGCCGAGCGGTTGGAGGTTCGCTGGCCGGGCGGCCGAAGGACGGTCGCGACGGTGACATCGGGGGCGCGCGAGGTCGTGGTGTCCATGGAGTAGGGCGAGGCCTCCCGTGGCGGCGGGCGCGGTGCCCACCGCTCGCCGCTCGCCGCTCGCCATTCCCCATTCGCCTCCATAGCCTCCCCGCCCATGCGTTCCGAATCCCTTGAGTTCCTTCGCACCTTGGTCAACACGCCCAGCCCCGTGGGCCACGAGACGCGCGGCCTGCGGGCATGGCTGGACCGCGTCAAGCAGCACGCCGTCCAGACCCACTCCGACGCCTATGGCAACTGCGTGGCGACGCTCAACCCTGGGGCGGGGCCGCGACTGATGCTGGCGGCGCACGCGGACGAGATCGCCATGGCCGTGTCCTACGTCACGACGGAGGGCTACATCCACGTGCGCCGCACGGGCGGCATTGACCCGGCGATCACCAAGGCCCAGCGCGTGGTCATCCATGGGCGGAACGGCCCCGTGAAGGGCGTGGTGGGCAACGTGGCACCGCACCTGATGAAGGCCGAGGGGGACCCCAAGCCCCCCAAGATCCACGACCTCTTCATCGACATCGGCACCGCCTCGCGGGACGAGACCTTCCAGCTCGTCCGCATTGGCGACCCCATCACGTTGTCGGACGAGTTCGACGTGCTGCGGGGCGACCTCGCCGTGGCGCGCGCCTTTGACAACCGGATTGGGACATGGGCGGTGGCCGAGACCCTGCGCCTCTTGCAGCCCATCGCCGCCGAGCTGCAATGGGAGATCTGCGCCGTGGCCAACGTCCAGGAGGAGGTGGGCCTGTTGGGCGCTCGCCAGATTGCCTACTCGCTCCATCCGGCGGCCGCTTTGGTCGTGGATGTCACCCACGCGACGGATTACCCCACCGTGGACCCTCGCCAGCACGGCGAGATCCGGCTCGGAAAGGGGCCGGCGCTGACCCACGGCGGATGCAACCACGTCGAGGTCGTCGCGCGGCTCGAGTCGGTCGCCGCCGCCAACAACATCCCGCTCCAGCACGAGGCCATGTCCGCCAGCTCGGGAACGGACACGGATGTTATCTTCTGGACGCGCGGCGGCATCCCGAGCGCGTTAATCAGCCTGCCCAACCGCTACATGCACTCGCCGGTCGAGGTCGTGCACCTGGGCGACCTCGAGAAGATCCCGGAACTCATGGCTGCCTTCTGCCGCAGCCTGCGCAAGGACGAGACCTTCAAGGTCCGCATTTGAGTCAGCCCTGGAAAGGGAACCTCCTTCCCATGCGGAGGGCTCGTGGCCATCCTGCGAACGCCGGGCGCGCCGCCGTGGTGAAATGGCAGACACAGGGGACTTAAAATCCCCTTCCCGCGAGGGAGTGCGGGTTCAAGTCCCGCCGGCGGCACCAAGCGGGGGTGGCGGGGAGCGAGGAGCGAGGAGCGAGGAGCGAGGAGCGAGGGGCGGCGGTCGGGGACCGGGGTGCCGCGTGAGGGCACGCGGCCTACGGATGCGGGTGGGCTTTGGGTGCCGGTGCATCCCGAAGTGGTCGGTGTTCCCGATAACGTGGTGGTTGGCTCAAGGCCGGGAACGCGGCCGTCCCCGGCCGCATCCCCGGGCCACCGCCTTGCGGGACCGGTTCGCTCCCCGCATCCCGCTCCCATGTCACGGGCAACGGCGTGACGCGGGGTTTGGGTGCCGCCGCTGGATTCCCGGCTTGGCGCGTGGGGAGGAGACGAGGATGCTGGCGACCTCTTCCTGTTTTTTATGAACCTTCGATGCCTGCATTCCGTCGCCTGGGTCGTTGCCTTGGGCGTGCTCCTGGTCGCCAAGCCCGTTGCCGCCGGGACGCTGAAGACGGTGGCGTCGCAGCCGAGCTGGATTCTCGCGAATGCAAACGTTGAGGTCGCCCTGACCCGGATGGGCGGGCACATGGCCCCGGTTCGTTTTTATCGGGACACGGCGAAGCCGGTGCAGCCGTACCATGTCTCGCCGTGGCAAGGGGAGAAGCGGGAGCTGCCGGTGCCGGTGCTGGCACCCTTGAGGGGCGACTTCTTTTGCCTGCCGTTTGGGGGCAACGACGCGGCGGTGGGCGGGGAGAAGCATCCGCCCCATGGGGAGACGGCGGGGTCGCCGTGGCGGTTCGTGAGCCAGGTGCGTCGCGGGCCGGTGGTGACGCTGGCGACGGTGATCGAGACGAAGGCGCGCCCGGGTCGCGTGACGAAGGAGTTGTCGCTCGTGGACGGGGAGAACGTGGTGTACAGCCGCCACCTCATCGAGGGGTTTGAAGGGCCCGCGCCGTTGGGGCATCACGCGACGCTGGCGATGCCGGAGGCCGAGGGGGTGTTTCGCATTTCGGCCAGCCCGCTTCGGTTCGGGATGGTGGCTCCGGCGTTGTTCAGCGACCCGGCCAAGGGCGAGTACCAGGCGTTGGAGGTGGGGGCGCGGTTCACGGACCTGCGCAAGGTTCCGATGGCATGGAAGGGTGCGCCGGACACGGACCTTGGGTCGTTGCCGGCGCGCAAGGGGCACGCGGACCTGGTGTTGCTGGTCAACGAGCCGGGCGAACGAGCATGGGTGACGGCGACGCGGCGGGACGAGGGCTGGGTGTGGTTTGCGTTGAAGGACCCGGCGGTGCTCAGCGGCACGTTGCTGTGGATCGAGAACCATGGACGCCATGGCGCGCCGTGGCTGGGCCGGAACCATTGCGTGGGCATCGAGGACATCACGGGGCATTGGGCGGACGGGTTGGCGGCGTCCATCCGGCCGAACGCACTGACCCGCGAGGGCGTGCGGACGGCCATCGAGCTATCCAAGGATCGGCCCACGGCCGTGCATTACATCCAGGGCGTCGTGCGCGTGCCAAAGGGGTTCGAGGAGGTTCGGGACATCGAGTTCGGGCCCGGGACGGCGACGTTGGTGTCCACGACCGGGCACCGGGTGACGGCGGCGGTGCGGCACGAGTTCCTGCGAACGGGGCGGCTGTGATGGGCCACGGCGGGCAGGGGTTCCGAGGCTATGGACAAAAGCGGCAGCCATGGAAAGCATGGGGCCGGTGCGAGGGGTGCTTCCAAAGCGAGAGGATCGAACGGCGACGCGAGCGTCATTCGTGGATCGTCTTCGCGATTGGCGGCAACAGACCACGTGGGGTGAGTTTCTGTCGCGCTACGGGCGCCTGGTGCACCGCGTGGCCCTGCGGGCCGGATTGAGGCCGCACGAGGCGGACGAGGTGGTGCAGGAGACGGCCTTGTCCGTGGCGCGTGCGATGCCGCAGTTCGTGTATGAGCCGGGCCGATGCAGCTTCGAGGGCTGGGTCCGGAGGATGGCACGGCTGCGCATCTCGGACCAGATCCGGCGTCGGGGCCGGGAGGACCGGGTGGGGTCGCCTGAGGTGTCGGGTGGGCACGTGTGGGGTGATGGCGACATGGGGGACTTCGAGGGCGATGCCAAGGCCCCCTGCCCGGGCGAGACGGCTGAGTGGGTGATGCCCGACCCGACGGACGAGGGGTGGCAGGAGGAGTGGAAGCGCATGGTGCTGGAGCGGGCGTTGGAGCGGGTTCGATTGGCGGTGTCGCCGGAGCACTACCAGATCTTTCACCTCGCCGTGTTGGAGGATCGTGCGGGGGTGGATGTGGCGCGGATGCTGGATGTGAGCTTGGCGAAGGTCTACGTGGTCCGGCATCGCCTGTTGGCGCGCCTGCACCGGGAGGTGAAGCAGGCCCGGAGGGAATCCGACGCGGGGCTGCCCCGCGGCTAGGAGGGGGACATGGCGGCGGGACGCGAGCCATGGCGAGGATCGCGGGAGGAACCTGGTTGGACGCCTCGAATCCCGGACCACGAGGTCGTGCGGGTCATTGGCGAAGGCAGCCACGGGCAGGTTTGGCTGGCACGCTCCGTCCTGGGCGCATGGCGGGCGGTCAAGGTGGTGCGAAGGGGCCTGTTCGACGATGCGCGTCCGTTTGACCGGGAATTTGCCGGGGTGCAGCGCTTCGAGCCGTTGTCGCGCGAGGATGAGGGCTTTGTGGACGTCCTGCACACGGGCCGGAACGACGTCGAGGGCTACTTTTACTACCTGATGGAGCTGGCGGACGACGCGTCGTCGGCCGGGGAAGGGCTGGACCCCGCGACCTATGCGCCGCGCACGCTGGCGTCCCTGTTGTCTGAGGTAGGTCGCATTGACGTGGAGCGATGCGTCCAGCTCGGTCTGCGGCTGGCCTCCGCCCTGGGGAGGCTGCACCGGGCGGGTTTGATCCACCGGGACGTGAAGCCCTCCAACATCGTGTTTGTGGGCGGGCAACCCAAGCTGGCGGACATCGGCCTCGTGGTGGAGCAGTCGGAGGCTCGGTCCTTCGTGGGAACGGACGGCTACATTCCGCCGGAGGGTCCGAACTCGGCGCAGGCGGACCTCTACAGCCTCGGGATGGTGCTGTACGAGGCGGGGATGGGGCAGCGGCGGCATGACTTCCCGAGGCCGTGTGACGCGATGGACGGGGGCTCGGATGCCGGGGTGTTGCGGGAGTTGAACGCGGTGTTGCTTCGGGCGTGCGCGGCGGTTCCTGGCCAGCGGTACGTGACGGCGGAGGAGCTCAGCTCTGACCTGGCGTTCATTGCCTCCGGCGGATCGGTTCGAAGGCGGCATCAATGGCGTCGGCGCCGCCGGGCGATGGTCGCGGCGTCGGCGTCGGCCCTAGTGGGCCTGGCGGCTTGGGCGGCCTGGGCGTGGCAACGGGCCGAATGGATCGAGTCCGGAAGGCGGGCGCGGCTGGACGAGCAGGAGCAGCGGGTGGCCCAGATGCACCTGGCGTCCGCCGCGCGGGCGCTCCACGACGGCGACGATTCCATGGGGCTGCTTTGGTTGGCGCAGGTCATTGCATCCAAGGAGTCCCGGAGCCTCCCAGCCTGGCCCGAGCGCGTGCTGGCCGGCCAGCTTCGGGCGCGGATGCCGCGATTGCGCTCCGTGTTGCCCGTGGGCGGCGGGTTGTTCTCGGTTGGATACAGTCCCGACGGATCCAAGCTGGTAACATCTGACGACCGTGGTTTTGCCATCGCATGGGATCCAACGAGCGGACGAATCATTCATGGTCCGGTGCGGTGCGGGGACCGTCCCGTCCATGTGCAGATGACGGGCCAGGGTGCGATCGGGTGGGCGGCGTCGCGGATCGAGGTACCGGCCTTCCGGGAGCCTTCGGAGGCGACGGGCTTTGTCCGGTGGGTGGACCTGGCCACGGGCCAGGAGACCGCCGTGTGGGACGGCGCAGGCTGGGCCGTTTCGAGCCCGGACCATCGCTGGCTGGCGACGGCGGACTCGGGTTTTCGGGTTGGCTTGGGGCGGGCCGACGGCATCGGGGGGCGCAGGAGCCTTGCGGGACATTCGGCATCCTTGGAGGCGCTCGTGTTCAGCCCGGATGCGAGCCTCCTGGCTTCGGGCTCGGACGACCAAACCGTGCGCGTCTGGCGGGTGCCGGAGGGCATGGCTGCGGGCGCTCCCATTCGCGTGCAAGGACGGATTCGGAGCGTGTCGTGGGGTCCGGACTCCCGGTCGCTGGTGACGTTGGCGGAGGATGATGCGCGGCGGCGGACGCTGGAATGGTGGGACGTTGGCACGGGCGAACGGCGCCTGCCTCCCTCCAGCATCGGGGGGGTGGGCAGCCTGCTGGACCATGGCGCCCTGCACGGACAGTCCGTTGTGCTGGCCTCGGGGGACAACCACCTCTCCGTGCTCCGCGCCTCCGACGGCACCCGGGCATTTCGTGACCTTCCCCTGCGTGGGGGACGTTGGCGGAGCTGGGCACTGGGGCAGGACGGGTTGCGCCTTCTCGTTGGGAATCTCAATGGAGAGGCGGATGTCTGGAGCATGGAGGATGGGCGCGTGGTCGGCCCCATCCCGCGTCATCCCCGCGCGGTTCGCTGGGTCGGCTTCCATCCCTCGGACGGATCCTGGTTCACGGCGGCGGAGGATGGCCTCGTCCGGGTGTGGGAGTGGCCAGGCTCCGCGACCTTGGGCACCCCAGGGTCCGGGCGGGGAAAGTGGGGGCCCGCGAAGCCTAGGAACAACCATTGGGATTGGCGGCAAGCCGCGTGGAACCACCGGGGCGACACCCTCGTGACCGTGGCTGCCGGCACCCAAGGGCACGACATCGTGGCCATGGATACTTCCTCGGGGTCTTGGACGACCGTCCTGGCCGGGCTCGCCTTTGCCTCGGGGGTAACCGTCGTTGCGGCGGCCGAGGGTGATGCGTGGGTTGTCGAAGGACTGGTTTCATCGGAGCCCGGAGCTCGTGCCGACGTCCTGTGGGTCGGTCGCGGACCCGCCGGGTGGGAGCATCGGCGTCTTCCCCATCCGGCCGCCGTGATGGACCTGCAACTGCCCCGGCCCGGGCGGGTCGTCACCGTGGACGATGTGGGCGTGGTTCGCTCTTGGGATGCCCGGGACGGACGGGTTGAGAAGGAGCTGGGCAAGCCCTCGGCCGCTCCCATCGCCTACGTCTTGTCCCCCGACGGACGCACGGTCGCGGCATGGGACGGCATGCGGCGGTGGCTCAAGGTGCAAGAGTGGGAAGGGGCCCTGCCCGCGCGGATCGACGCCCATGTCGAGGACTCCATCTGGAGCGTCTCGTTCGTGGGTGGGTCGGACGTCCTGACGGTCATGGGGGGCCTTGCCTCGGCGCACGCCTGGGATCTGCGCAAGGGCAAGCTCATGGAAATTCCCAGGGAAGGGGTGGGCAACGCCAAGGTCCATGACTGGCATGCCCCCACGCAGCGGTTGCTCCTGTGCCCGGACGTGGGCCCCGCCATGGTTCTCGACCTGGCCACGCGCCAGCGCCGCATCCTCGGGGGGGCCGAGGTGGCCCGTGCCGAGCAACGGGTCGCCTTCAGCCCTGACGGCCGATGGATTCTCGCTCGCGAGTTCGGCGGTACGGTCCGCGTGTTCGACGCAGGGTCCGGGCAAGCCGTGACGCCACCGCTCCCCCATCTGGGAACGGTGTGGTGGGCCGGGATTTCAGCGTCGAACGTGCTCGTAACCCTGAGCGCCCCCAACTTGGTCCAACGTTGGAACCTCGAGCCGTGCAGCGACCGGCCCGAGGCCCTCCTGCGCGAGGCCGAGGCATTGGCCGGCCGCACCCTCGATGCGGACGGTCGCGAGGTCTGGATGGGCTCCGACGAACTCGTCCGCCACACCCGATCCCGGGCTCCATCCCCATCCGAAAGATAGTTTGTAAGGAAATGCCGTCCTCGTGCGATGCCGGAAGTGGACGGATGTGGATTGCAGCCCCGTGTCAGGTGCCCCGCGTGCGTCCCAAGGCTTGCGCATGCGCTTTCACAACAGATTCGGGGCTCGGCCCGCGAACACCGGCGGGGGTGGTTTCATGGCGTCATGGATCACGTGTTGGGCCACGCTTTGGATGGCCCTCGCCACCGTCGCGCCGCTTCACGCCGCCTCGGCCTTCACGTTCCAGGGCCGCCTGACGGATGGCGGCTCGGCTCCCACGGGCACCTACGAGCTGCGCTTTCGCCTCCATGACGCCCTCTCCGGCGGCAATCCTGCCTCCGCCGAGGTCACCTTCCCCTCCGTTGCCGTCTCCAACGGCCTCTTTACCGTCTCCCTCGACTTCGGGTCCTCCCCGTTCACCGGTTCCTCCCGGTGGCTCGAGATCAGCGCCCGCCCCGCCGGCTCTGCGTTGCCGTTGGCCACCTTCTCGCCCCGCACGGCCCTCTCTGCCGTCCCCTACGCCCTCCACGCATTCTCCACCCCCGGCGACGCCGCCACGTTGGTCTCAGGCACCCTCCCCGACGCCCGCCTGAGCCTCAACATCGCCCGCATCCCCGACGTCCTCACCTCCAGTAACTTCCTCTCCGACCGCGTCTATGCCACGCAGGCGGACCTTCAGGCCCAGTTCAACGACCTCTCCAATCGCGTCGCTCAGCTCACCGCCGCGCTCCCGCCGCAGTCGTCCTTGGTCGCCCCGGCGCTCCCGGGCGGCCTGGTGATCGCATCGCCCATCGCTGGCGACCTCGCCCTGACCAGCCAAGGGTTGGTCCAGTTTGCGGGGTTTGACGCCCCCAGTTGGACGACGGGTTCGTCCGTGGGCGCACCCAGTGCCCGCCACAGCCACGAGGCCGTGTGGACGGGCACGCGGATGTTCGTCTGGGGCGGCGTCTCGGGCGGAATCCGCACGGCTTCCGGCGGCGCCTATGAACCGGGCAACAACAACTGGACCTCCATCCCAGAGCAGGACGCCCCGACCGCCCGTCGTGGCCACACCCTGGCATGGACCGGCGAGCGACTGCTGGTGTGGGGTGGCAAGGACGCCGATGCCCTGGGTACCGGTGGCATCTACGACCCCACCAACCGCTCGTGGGCGCCCATCACGATGTCGGGCGCACCCACCGCCCGCGAAGGCCAGGCCGGCGCATGGACCGGAGCCCGCCTCGTCATCTTCGGGGGCGTGGACTTCAACGCCGGGCTGTTCAACGACGGGGCGTCCTTCGATCCGCTGGGCAACCTGTGGGACCCGTTGCCCACGGCGGGCGCGCCCTCGGCCCGCTACTTCGCCACGGCGACGTGGTGCGGCGACCGGGTGGTGGTGTTCGGAGGCGCCAACGAACTGGGCGAGCTGGACACGGGCGCGGCGTTGCCGATGACGGGTGGGGTGACGCATGGGGCATGGTCGGCATTGCCGACGTTTGACGCCCCGTCGCCGCGCCAGGGGCACACGGCGGTGTGGACGGGATCGAGGCTCATCGTGTGGGGCGGCAAGTCGGGCGGCGGCGCGTTGGGCACGGGGGCGTCGTATGACCCCGTGGGCAACACTTGGACGCCGTTGCCGACGACGTTGGCGCCGTCGCCGCGCTGGGGGCACGTGGCGGTCTGGACGGGGCGGGAGATGCTGGTGTTTGGGGGCGAGGACGCCACGGGCGCGCTCTCGACGGGCGCGGCGTATGACCCGGTGGCGAACCGCTGGCGCTACATCAGCGGCACGGGCAACCCGACGGCACGCAGGAACTTCGCCGCCGCATGGACGGGCAGCGAGCTGGTGGTTTTTGGGGGCCAATCGGCCGGAAGCCCGGTGACGACGCTGGGCACGGTCCAGCGGCTGGTCCCGGAGGCGGCGTGGTACCTGTACCGAAAGCCCTGAATGGAGGATCTGAAGATGACGAACACGAAGCATGGAAGCGGTGGGGGCGAGGGGCTGGGGCTGGGGTGGGTGGGGACCCTACTGCCCCCGTGGACCTCATGGAGCGGGTCCACACGGTCCATGCCGTCCATGGGGTCCATGCGCTCCCGCCTGCTGGCCGCCGCCCTCCTGTCGCTGGCCTTGGCCGCCCTCGTGCCCGGCATCGCCCGGGCGCAGTGGCTCACGCAGTCCGTGGACCTGAAGGCCGGCTGGAACTCCCTGTTCCTGCACGTGGACCCCAGCCACGCGACCCTCGACGAGCTGGTGGCCACGGACCCGTCGTTTGCCATCGAGGAGGTGTGGATGTGGCGCCCGGAACTTTCGGCGCAGCAGTTTGTGGACAGCCCGCAGTCGCCCGCCACCACGGACAGCCGTTGGACGAGCTGGACGCGGGCCCAGGGCGAGAACTCGGCGCTGCGCAGGCTGGCGCCCAACATGGCCTACCTCGTGAAGGTGAAGGCCTCCGTGGCGAACTACACGTGGGCGCTGAAGGGCAAGGCCGTCGCACCCCGGTACTCGTGGACGACGTCGGGCCTGAACTTCCTGGGGTTCCCCACGCCGCAGGGCGCACCGCCGATGTTCGACACGTTCCTGGCGCGGGGGCCCGGCGAGTTTCGGTCGAACGCAAAGTTCTATCGGTACGTGGGCGGGGCGCTGGGCGGGAACAACCCGGGCCTGGTGTTCTTCCCGCGCACGACGCCGGTGCGGCGGGGCGAGGCGTTCTGGATCGAGTCGGGGGACTACTTCAACCGCTACTTCGGGCCGCTGGAGGTGCAGGCGTCGGAGACGGGCATCCTGAACTACGGCGACATCCTGCGGAGCATCGGCGTGCGGGTGCGCAACCTGACGTCGGGGACGGTGACGGCCACGATGCGTCTGATGGCGTCGGAGGCGGCTCCGGCGGGGCAGGTGACCGTGGCGGGATTGCCGCCGTTGCTGGTGCGTGGGACGCGGAAGTCCGACACGAGCCTGGCCTATAACTACACGGCGCTGGGCGCGAACGGGACGGTGACGTGGACGTTGCCGCCGGCCGGGCAGGCGGGGTCGGAGGTGGAGGTGATCCTGGGGATGGACCGTTCGGTGAACGCGGGCAATGCGGGGGATCTGTTGGCCGGCGTGCTGCGCTTCACGGACTCGCTGGGGCACTCGCAGGTGGACGTGGGGGTGACGGCGAAGGTGGGGGTGTATAGCGGGCTGTGGGTGGGCAGCGCAGAGCTGACGGACGTT